>JAITLA010000119.1 GCA_031278145.1 Eubacteriales Family XIII. Incertae Sedis bacterium | reverse complement strand
GAATCCGTCCGTGTCCGGCAGCATGACGTCCAAAACGGCGAGGTCAAGCGTTTCGCGGGCAACGCAGTCGAGCGCTTCACGCGCCGCGTAAAAGCACCTGACCGTAAAGCCCTCGTTGCACAGGTACAGCTTGATAAGGTCCGCGATCTCCCGCTCGTCGTCCACGACCAAAATTTTCTCACTCATTTCATCCGCTCCTTCGATATGGGTAATTGTATCATCTCGGGCGGATCCGATCAAGTATGCGTGCGCGCCGCCTCACCCGCGCGGTGAAAGAATACTATTTTTGCCCTTGCATTCGCAGAGAAATCGTAATATAATAAAATAGTTTTATGATAAAAGTATTTTGAAATCGTCGGTGCGGACTTGCGCGGGCCGGGGGCGGCTCTGCGGCGCGGGCGCTTCGGAACGCGGCCGGCGCGCGGCGTTTCGGGAAAGGAGATGCGGATGGCGGATTGCAGGGGGGATGTCGGCGGCTTGCTCGGGATCGAATACCCCATTCTACAGGGAGGCATGGCTTGGATCGCCGACAGCAGCCTTGCCTCGGCCGTTTCAAACGGCGGCGGCCTCGGCCAGATCGCGGCCGGCAACGCCGACGCGGATTTCGTGCGGGAGGAACTGCGCAGGACGCGGGCATTGACGGACAAGCCCTTCGGCGTGAACGTGATGCTGCTGAATCCGCACACGGACGCCATTATGAAGATGCTCTGCGAAGAGAAACCGGCCGCGGTCACGACCGGCGCGGGCAACCCCGGCAAATACATGGCCGCGCTGAAGGGCGCCGGCATCAAGGTGATTCCCGTGGTCGCATCCGTCGCTCTGGCCGTGCGGCTCGCGCGAAACGGCGCGGACGCGCTTATCGCGGAGGGGCAGGAGGCGGGCGGTCACATAGGCGAGCTCACCACGATGGCGCTGACGCCGCAGGTGGCGGACGCGGTGGACATACCCGTCATCGCGGCGGGCGGCATAGGCGACGGTCGCGGCGCGGCGGCGGCCTTCATGCTCGGCGCGAAGGGGATACAGCTCGGCACGCGCTTCCTCGTCGCGCGCGAATGCACGGTTTCGCAAGCCTACAAGGACATGATCCGCAAGGCGAAGGACACCGACACGACGGTGACGGGCAGGAGCACGGGCCATCCGGTCCGCGTGCTGAAGAACAGGATGACGCGGGAGATCCTCTCGCTCGAGGGCGGCGGCCTCAGCCCGGAGGAATTCGAACGGCGCATGGCGGGCACGCTGCGCGCCGCGGTCCGGGACGGCGACGTGATCCATGGCTCCGTCATGTCGGGGCAGATCGCGGGCCTCGTCAAGCGGGAGCAGACGGCGGCGGAGATCATAGAGGAAATATTCAGGGAGGTTAACGAAGTATATGAAAGCAGGGCTTTTGTTTGCGGGGCAAGGCGCCCAGTATGAGGGAATGGGAAGGAGCCTGTACGACGCGTATCCTGCGGCGCGCGGGATCTTCAATCGAGCCGGCGATGAAATCAAGCGCCTGTGCTTTGCGGGGACGAGCGCCGATCTGCGGCAGACGCATGTGACGCAACCCACCGTATTCACGGTGGACGTCGCGGCCCACGCGGCCTTGCTTGCGGGCCTCGCGCGGGAGGGCCTCGCGGAGGCGGACGGCGGCGGGCTTGCGATTGCGGGCCTCGCGGGTTTCAGCCTCGGCGAATACGCGGCGCTGACGGCGGCCGGCTGCATCGCGGATTTTGAAAGCGCGCTCGCTCTGGTGGAGAAGCGCGGCGCCTATATGGCGGAGGCCGGGCGCGACGCCGCAGGCGCGCAAAAGGGCGCGATGCTGGCCGTGTTCGGCGAACGGCAAGCCGTGCTGGATGCCGTGGAGGCCGCGCGCGCGGGCGATATTCTGGAAGCCGTCAACTTCAACGCGCCCGCGCAGACGGTCGCGGCCGGTGATATCGCGGCGATAGACAGGCTCAGGAAGCGGGTCAAGGAAACGAACGGCCTGAAGGCGGTCCCGCTGAACGTGAGCACGGCCTTTCACAGCCCGATGATGGCGCCGGCGTCCGAAAAGCTGGCGGAAGCCGTGCGCGACATGGATTTTTCGGCCCCGCGCATCCGCGTGTACGCGAATACGACGGGCCGCGATCTGACGGAGGGCAAGCCCCCGGCGCTTTCGGACGCGGATTGGATACGCGCGCGCTTGGCCCTGCAATTGAAAAGCCCCGTATATTGGCGGGAAACGATTGAGAATATGGCGGCGGACGGCATAGAGCTCTTCATAGAGCTCGGGCCGGGCCGGACCCTGACGGGGCTCGTGAAGAAGACCAAGCCGGAGGCGCGCACGCTGAACGTCGCGGAAGCCGCGGATCTTGAAGCCGCCCTGTCGTCGATAAAGGAGATGATCGGATGCGCGCGCTGACGGGAAAGGTGGCCGTCGTTACGGGCGGCACGCGCGGGATCGGCCGCGCCGTGGCCTTGGAGCTCGCGGAGCGGGGCGCCGATCTCCTGCTCACGTATCGCGGCAACGAGGCGGCCGCCGAGGAATGCCTCGGCCTTCTGGCCGCGCACAAGGTCCGCGTGGAAATCCTGCGGGGCGACGCGGCGGACCCGGCGCACAGCGAGGCGGCGCTCGCGCGCGTGAAGGAGCGCTTCGGCCGCGTCGATATCCTTGTGAACAACGCGGGCCTCACGCGGGACAAGCTGCTGCTGCGCATGCGCGCCGCGGACTTCGACGATATCCTGCGCACGGACCTCTCCGGCGCCTTCTATATGCTGCGGGCCTTCGCGCCCCTCATGACGAAGCAACGCGCGGGGCGCATCGTCAACATCTCGTCCGTCGTGGGCCTGCGGGGCAATCCCGGTCAGGTGAACTACGCGGCGGCAAAGGCCGGGCTGATCGGCATGACCCTGTCGGCGGCAAAGGAGCTCGGATCGCGCAATGTTACGGTCAACGCCGTGGCGCCCGGCTACATAGCGACGGAGATGACGGAGGTGCTTCCCGAGGCGCAGCGGGCCGCGATGGCGGAAGCGATTGGTCTTGGGCGCGCGGGCACGCCGGCCGATGTGGCCAAGGCCGTGGCCTTCCTCGCCTCCGACGACGCGGCTTATATTACGGGGCAGGTGTTGTGCGTGGACGGCGGAATCGTTATGTAGGACGAAAATCATCGCGGCGTTTGAGTGGTTTCGATTGAAGTTTTGGGCAGCGGTTTATACGCAAGAGGTAAAGAAGATGGAAAGAAGAGTGGTTATTACGGGGATGGGTGCGGTCAGCCCCCTCGGCAACAATCTCGCGGATACTTGGGCGGGCATCAAGGCCGGCAGAAACGGCATCGGCGCGATTACGAAGATCGACGTGGCGGAGTTGAACGTGACGCTGGGCGCGGAGGTCAAGGGCTTTGAATACCGCGACAAGCGCGAGGCCCGCAGGATGGACCTGTTCAGTCAGTACGGCGTGACGGCGGCTTTTGAGGCCATGGAGATGAGCGGCCTCGTCAGCGGGGAGAACATAGAGCCGGATCGCCTCGGCGTGTACGCGGGCAGCGGCATAGGCGGCATTTCCACCCTGGAAAGCGAATTCAGAAAGTTCACGGAACGGGGCGCGGGACGGGTGTCCCCCCTGCTCGTTCCCATGATCATCGGCAATATATTGGCCGGTAATATCGCCATCGCGTGCAAGGCCCAAGGCTCCGCAATCGATATGGTGACGGCCTGCGCCTGCGGGACGCACGCCATCGGCGAGGCGTGGCGCACCATACGGCACGGCTACATCGACGCGATCATCGCGGGCGCGGGCGAGGCGCCCTTTGCCGCCACCTGCTTCGCGGGTTTTACGAACATGACGGCCATGTCCGGGCGGAGGGATCCCGACAGGTGTTCCACGCCCTTCGACAAGGAGCGCGACGGCTTTGTGATGGGCGAGGGCGCGGCCATGGTCGTGCTGGAGGCGCTTGCGCACGCGCAGGCGCGCGGCGCGACGATCTACGGAGAGGTGGTGGGCTACGGAAGCACTTGCGACGCCTTCCATATCACGCAACCGGCGCCGGACGGCGTCGGCGCGGCGAAATCCATGCGCATGGCGCTCGATTCCGCAGGCGTTTCGCCGGAGGAGATCTCCTATATCAACGCGCACGGAACGGGCACGCCCTACAACGATCTGTTTGAAACACAGGCCATCAAGGCGGTTTTCGGCGAGGCGGCCTATCGCGTGCCGGTCAGCTCGACCAAGAGCATGACGGGGCACATGCTCGGCGCGGCGGGCGCGCTGGAGGCGGTGATCTGCCTGCAATCGATGCGGGACGGCATCATTCCCCCCACAATCAATCTGAGGGTTCCGGATGCGGAATTGGATCTGGACTATGTGACGGAGGGCGCGCGCAAGGCGGAGCTTCGCTATGTGATGTCAAACTCGCTCGGCTTCGGCGGGCACAACGCCACGGTGCTGTTCAAGCGCTACGCATAGCGCGCGGCGCGCGGGGGACCAAGCGTCCGTTCATCGCGCCGATCCGCACAGAGGAATGGCAACACAAGGAGTGAAATGAGCGAAATATTATTGAATCGCGATCAGATCATGGAAATCATCCCGCACCGCGATCCCTTCCTCCTGATAGACGAGGTGCTGGAATTGGAGCCGGGCCGCCGCGTGCTTGCCGTCAAACGCGTGCGCGCGGAGGAATACTATTTTCGCGGACACTTTCCGCAGGAGAAGGTCATGCCGGGGGTGCTGATCGTGGAAGCGCTGGCGCAGGCGGGCGCGGTGGCCATCCTGACCATGGAGGAATACCGCGGCAAGATCGCCTACTTCGGCGGCATCGACAACGCGAAATTTCGCGAGAAGGTGGTGCCGGGCGACGTTCTGACGCTCGAGCTGTGTCTGGATCGGCTCAGGCGTCGAGCGGGGACGGGGACGGGGACGGCGCGCCTTGGGGAAAAGCTCGCCTGCCGCTGCGAAATATTGTTCGCCGTCGGCGCATAAGCGCGCCCGCGCCGCATGAAGAATCAAGTCGACAAGCTGAACAAAATACTCACGCGCCTCTTTCAGACCATCCCGCCCGTTTTGGAGGACGCGGCGCGCCGCGCTTCCGCAGGGCGGATCTCGGGCAGCGAGATGCACGTGCTGGCGGAGATCGGCGTCGGCAGGGCCAAGACCATGACGCAGGTAGCCGCGGGGCTTCGGATCAGCGTCGGCGCGCTCACGACCGCAATCGACAAATTGGTCAAAAAAGGCTGTGTGCACCGCTTTCGCGTACCCGAGGACAGGCGCATCGTGAAGCTTTCGCTGACGGAGGAGGGCGCGGCGCTCGCGCGCGCGCATGCGGCCTTCGGGGAAGCGATGACGGAAACGGCCTTCGCGTCGCTGACGGAGGAACAGAGAAGCCTGCTGCTGCTCTCCTTGGAAAATGTGGAGGAGTATTTTCGGATGCAGGCCGTCCGTCCGATACGGGCGGAGCGGGAACCGCCGCTGCGCCCCATCCGCATCGGCGATCTGGAGATACCGGCGCCCATCGTGCAAGGCGACATGGGCGCGGCCTTCTCTTCGCCGCGTTTGGCCGCCGCGATTGCGCTCTGCGGCGGGGTGGGTCTTATCACATCCGCGCAGCCCGGCTGCACGGAACCCGATTATGCCCGCGATCCCCGGGCGGCGAACCTCCGCGCCTTCGGGCGGGACGTTTCGGATGCCTGCGCGCGCCTGCGCGCGGGAGGGGGCGCGGGCGCGATTGCCGTGAACGTCCTCTACGCGGCGCCGGACTGCGCGCGGGCCGTGAGGGCGGCAATCGAGGCCGGCGTGGACATCATCGTCGCGGGGATGGGGATACCCATCTCGCTCCCCGCCATGGCGGGGGATTCCGGCGTGAAGCTCGTGCCGATGATCTCTTCCGCGCGGGCCGTCCGGCTCCTGCGCAAAAGCTGGGCAAAGAAATACAACCGCGCGCCGGACGCGGTGATCTTCGAGGGCCCGTCCAAATGCGGGATCCTCGGCTTCAAGGAGGAACGGCTCGACAGTGCGGCGGCCGGTTTCTATCGAAATGTGGTCGAGATCAAGCATGAGCTTGCGGACCTGCCGAACTGCCCGCTTATCGTGGCAAACGGCGCGATGAACCGCGCGGAGGTGAAGCGGGCCGTCGCCTACGGTGCGGACGGTATACAGCTCGACGAGCCCTTTGCCCTGACGCCGGACTGCGCCGTGCCGCCGTCCGTGCGCGCCGTGTACGCGGAAGCGAAGCGGCGAGAGGCGCTTATCCTGGGAAGTCCCCTCGGCATGCCCGTGCGGATGCTGCGCAACGCGCTCACGGATCGCGTCGCGCGCGGAAACGCGGATCCCGCGCACTGCATCGGCTGCATCGACCTCTGCCCGAAAAAGGACATTCCCTTCTGCTTGGCCGAGGCGCTGGGCGCGACGGCGCGGGGCGACGCGGAGAACGGGATCCTGTTCTGCGCCGAAAACGGAGGCCGCGCCGCGCCGTATGCCACGGTGGCGGATATCTTCAAAGCCTTTTGCTGACGGGAGATGCCGCGATACGGCTTGATTTCAATCATCCGCAAAGCGAGCCGCTTATCGTGAGCCTTGGGCCGACCGCTCCGCCCGCGCGGCTTCGCGTCCGCCGAGCGGCAGCTGCGCCAGTATCACGGCCGCGAACATCAGGACGCAGCCCAGCAGTTCGCGCCCCGTGAAGCGCTCGCCCAGCAGGAGGAAGCCGCCTATCACGCCGAAGATCGCTTCCGTGCTCATGATGATGGAGGCGGCGGTGGGATTGGCGTATCTTTGGCCCACGGCCTGCAAAGTGAAGCCCGCGCCCGACGAGAGGACGCCCGTGTAGAGGATTGCGGGCAGCGCCGCGAGCACGCTTTCGAGCCTGAGCGCGGGCGACGTCATGAAATGCGCGTCCGCGAAGGGCATGACCGCGAGGCTGAACGCGCCGCATACGAGGAACTGCATGCAGGAAAGCCGAATGGCGCTCGTGCGTCGCACAAAATGATCGATGACGAGTATGTGTACGGCCCAAAACGCCGCGCCAAAGAGTATGACCAAGTCGCCGGGATCGATGCTGAGGCTTTCCGTGACACACAGGCAATACAGCCCCGCGGCGGCGAGCAGCACGCCCGTCCAAGTGTTCCAATGGGTTTTATGTCTTAAAAATATTCCGAAAATAGGCACTAAAATAATATAGAGCGCGGTGATGAAGCCCGCCTTCGACGCGGTGGTGAATACGAGCCCGATCTGCTGAAAATTGGAGCCCGCAAAGAGGACGAGCCCGCACAGGAGCCCGCCTTGCAGCAGGGTTTTCCTTTCGTCGTTCAAGAAGGCGGCGGGCTTGCCGGCCACGCGCGCCCGCGCGGGATCGGCGGACGGCGGAAGTTTCGACGCTCCCGCGCCGCGCCGCGCGCCGCTTTGAATCAAAAGAAAGACGATCAGAGTAAGCGCGCCCAACACGGTGCGGACGCCGTTGAAAAAAAACGGCCCGACGTGCTCCATGCCGGAGCGTTGCGCGACGAAGGCAAAACCCCAGATCATGGCCGAAAGCGTTAAAATACACGTTGATTTGACTGCGTTGTTCATTGTGAAATCCCCCCAATTCCTTATCGGCGCCGCTTCGTCGCCGGCGAATCGCCGGACGGCTCCCATGAAAAAGCCGCGACATTCGACGCGGCTTCGGCGCTCCCTATATCATATCGCATTTGCGAGAGGATTGCCTCATTTTTGATCGCTTTTAATATAAATGTATTTTTGCGCTCCCGCACGCGCGAATGGGGAAATACGGAACGATGCGTATTTTGAAGTCGCCCCTCAGGCTTCCATTTTGACTTTCAGCTCATCGTTTATCCAAATCGCGACGAGTTTGTCCAGTTTCGCCATATCGATGGGTTTGGAGAGATAATCATTGAAACCGTTCTCCAGAAACATCTCCCGCATTCCGGAGATGGCGTTTGCGGTCAGTGCGATAATGGGGACGGCGCCTCCGCCTTCCTCTCTCCGTATCGCCGCCACAGCCTCCACCCCATCCATGCCCGGCATCATGTGATCCATAAAGATGAGATCGTAGGAACGCCGCCGCACCAGATCAACGGACTTCTCCCCGGACAGGCAGAAGTCGATCTGCATCCCGTAGGGTCGCAACAGGCCCTTGAGCACGGTCAGGTTGACCGCGGAATCGTCAACCGCCAAGACCCTCGCCTTGGGCGCGGTGAATTCGATAATCCGTTTTTTGGTGCCCTGCAAGACGGCTTCGGTTTCTTCGTCCTGCTGTCTGAAGGGTTGCCCGTCCACAATACCCTGGGGGATGAGGGCGGTGAATACGCTGCCTTCTCCGTATACGCTGCGCACCGTGATCTCGCCGCCCATCAGGTGGCACAGATTTTGGGAAATGGTAAGGCCAAGACCGGTTCCCTCGATACCCGGATTTTTTGAGGCGTCGATCTGGTTAAAGCTGTCGAAAAGGTTCTCCATGTCTTCCTGCCTGATCCCGACTCCCGTATCGGCCACCTCAAAGGAAAGCAGGATCCTATCCTCCTCCCGCTTCACGCCGAAAACGGTAAAGGTGACGGAACCCTCCCGGGTGTACTTGAGCGCGTTGCTGAGGAGATTCAGCAGGACCTGCCTGACACGGATCATGTCGCCCCGCAGTTTGTTGGGCAGGGTGGGGTCGATGTCGGTGATGAATTCAATCGAACCGTCGGCATTCTTGAATTTGATGATATTTTCCACATCGCGAATCAAGGAAGCAAACATATATTCACTGTCCGCGATGTCCATCTTTCCCGCTTCAATTTTTGAAAAGTCCAGAATGTCGTTGATAATGGAAATGAGTCTGGATCCGGCCTGCTTGATGTTCCATACCTCTTTGCGGATATCGCCGGGCAGTTCACGCTGGAGCAGCATGTCGGAAAAGCCGATGACGGCGTTCATGGGCGTGCGTATCTCGTGACTCATCTTTGCCAAAAAATCGCTTTTGGTCCGCGATGCTTCCAAGGCGGCCTTGGCTATCCGCCGATTGGACCTTAAAAGCATCAGCAGAAGCGCTATGACCACCGCCAGCGTGGCGGCCAGCCCTACGGCGTAAGGCAACCGGGTG
>JAITLA010000111.1 GCA_031278145.1 Eubacteriales Family XIII. Incertae Sedis bacterium | reverse complement strand
AGCCCCGCCAGGTCCTTTGCCAGCTGCGCCGCCACGACGGCCTCCGCCGTGCCCGCGTCCCGCTGCGCGAGGTTTTCCCCGACGCAGAGTATGGGCGGGATGCCGTGCTCGTAGAGCTTGTGCAGCTTCTTGTTCACCGTTTCGTCCGTTTCGCCGAAGTATTCCCTGCGCTCCGAATGGCCCACGATGGTATAATCGACGCCGATCTCGCGCAGCATGGGCGCCGATATCTCGCCCGTGTACGCGCCCTTCTCCTCAAAGTGCACGTTCTGCGCGCCGAGCTTGATGCCCGTGCCCGCAAAGGCCTCCTTCAAGGCCGCGAGCTGCGTGAAGGGCGCGCAGACACCGACCTCCGCGCCGTCGTCCTCATGGAGCGCCTTAAACGACGCGGCAAAGGCCAGAGCCTCCGCCGTCGTCTTGTGCATCTTCCAGTTGCCGGCTATAAATTTTTTTCGCATTCCGCAATTCTCCCTTGAGCCCTTGACGCACGGGGACGGCTCTTTCGTATCGTGACCCGTGATTCCGAACCGTCCCCGCGCATATCGATTGGTGGCTTACTTATCTTGAAGAACGGCGATGCCGGGCAGCACCCTGCCCTCCAGGAATTCCAGCGAAGCCCCGCCGCCGGTGGAAATATGCGTCATCCTTTCCGCGCAGCCGAACCGCTCCACGGCCGCGGCGGAATCGCCCCCGCCGATGATGCTCACGGCGTCGCTCTCCGCGAGGGCATGCGCGACGGCCCTGGTCCCCTCCGCGAAATTCGGCATCTCGAAGACCCCCATCGGGCCGTTCCATACGACGGTTCCCGCACCCCGCAGCTTCTCCGAGAAGCCCGCAATCGTCCGTGGCCCTATGTCGAGGCCCATGCGGTCCGCCGGGATCCCGTCCGCGTCACAAAAGCCCGCTTCGGCGTCGTTCTCAAAGGCTACGGCCGCCTTGACGTCCACGGGGAGCAGGAGCGCGACACCCTTTTCCTTCGCCGCCCTTTCCAGCGCGGCGGCCGCCTCGACGTGCGCTTCGTCGAGGATCGACTTGCCGATCTCATAGCCGCGCGCCTTGAAGAAGGTATAGGCCATGCCGCCGCCTATGAGCAGGCTGTCCACCTTGTTCAGGAGATTCTCTATCACGGGGATCTTGTCGCCGACCTTGGCGCCGCCCAAGACGGCGACGAACGGACGCGCGGGATGCTCCAGGGCGTCGCCGAGGAACTCCACCTCTTTTTCGATCAGGAAGCCCGATACGGCGGGCAGGAAGGCCGCGATGCCGGCCGTCGAGGCGTGCGCCCTGTGCGCCGTCCCAAACGCGTCGTTGACCCAGACGTCGGCGAGCGCGGCCAGCTCCCGCGCGAAGGCCGCGTCGTTCTTCGTTTCCTCCTTGCGAAAGCGCAGATTTTCGAGCAGCATCACATCGCCCTCGGCAAGTCCCGCCGCCGTAGCCCGCACCGCGTCGTCCACCACCGCGGGCGACGAAACGAACAGCACCTCCCGCCCCAGATGCGCCGACAGGCTCTCCGCGACGGGTTTTAGCGTATAGCGCATATCCACCGCGCCGTCGGGCCTACCCATATGCGACATGAGTATCGTCTTCGCGCCCCGCTCGATAAGATAGCGGATCGTGGGCAGCGCGCCGACGATGCGCGTTTCGTCCGAAATCCCGCCGTTCGCGTCAATCGGCACGTTGAAGTCGCAGCGGACGATGACGCGCCGGCCCGCGAGATCGACATCCCTTATGGTTTTCTTCATACCCTCGCCTCCGCCGGCTATTTCGCGTCGACGGACGCGATATAGGCGATCAGATCCACGACCTTGTTGGAATAGCCCCACTCGTTGTCGTACCACGCGACCAGCTTCACAAAATTGTCGTTCAGCGAGATGCCCGCCTTCGCGTCGAAGATGGAGGTGTGCGGATCCGTGATGAAATCCGACGATACCACATCGTCCTCGGTGTAGGCCAATATCCCCTTCAGCGGGCCCTCGGACGCCCGCTTCACGGCCGCCTTGATCTCCTCGTAGGAAGCGCCCTTTGCCAGACGGCAGGTCAGATCGACGACCGAAACGTCGAGGGTCGGCACGCGGAGGGACATGCCCGTCAGCTTGCCGTTCAATTCCGGGATGACCTTGCCGACGGCCTTTGCCGCGCCCGTCGAGGAAGGAATGATATTGCCCGCGGCGGCCCGGCCGCCCCGCCAGTCCTTTGCGGAGGGGCCGTCGACGGTCTTCTGCGTCGCCGTCGTGGAATGCACGGTGGTCATAAGCCCCTCGACGATGCCGAAGCTGTCATGGATGACCTTCGCGAGCGGCGCCAGGCAGTTTGTCGTGCAGGAGGCGTTTGAAATCACCTTCATATCCTTCGTGTACTTGTCCTGATTGACGCCCATCACGAACATCGGCGCATCCGCCGAGGGCGCGCTGATGACCACCTTCTTCGCACCGCCCTTGAAATGCGCGGCGGCCTTCTCCGTCGTCGTGAACACGCCGGCGGATTCGACGATGTACTCCGCGCCGGCGACCGACCACGGGATGGCCGCGGGGTCCTTCTCCGCGTATGCGGCGACGCTCTTCCCGTTGACGATCAGCTTGCCGTCCCGCGTTTCGATCTTGCCGTCAAACCTGCCGTGGATCGTATCGTAGGTCAGCATGTATTTCATGTAATCCAAATCGATGAAGGGATCGTTGACGGCCGTCACCTCGACGGCGGGATTGCCGAGGGCCGCCCTGAAAACCAGTCTGCCGATGCGTCCGAATCCGTTGATGCCGATTTTGATGCTCATAGTGCACTTCCTTTCTGAAACAATCTTAAATTTATGTGGTGAAACGATTGATAACAGGATCAATAGCGCTTCCGCCTCGCGGACGACGGCAGGCGGATTTCATCCCTGTACTTCGCCACCGTCCTGCGCGAGATCGTTATGCCCTTCCGGGAGAGCAGCTCCGCGATGGCCTGATCCGAAAGCGGCGCCGAGGGATCCTCGGCGTCCACCATCTCGCGGATGAAGGTCTTGATGCCGGCCGACGCGATGCCCTCCCCGTCGCTCGCGGACACGCCGCTCGTGAAGAAATATTTGATCTCAAAAACGCCTCTGGGGCTTTGCAGGTATTTCCCGTTCACGGAACGGCTGACCGTGGATTCGTGGATGCCCACCTCGTCGGCGATCTGCTTGAGCGTCAGGGTCTTCAGGTGCTTGGGCCCGTGCTCGAAGAAATCCAGCTGCCGCGCCACAATCGCGCTGACCACGTTGTAGATGGTCTGCCGCCTCTGCTCGATGCTCTTGATCAGCCACAGGGCCGAGTTCAGCCGCCCGCTCAGGAATTTGGATATCTGCGATTCCTTGTCCGCATCCTTGAGTATGCGCCGATAATAGGGGCTTATCGTCAGGTGCGGCGTATTGTTCTCGTTGACGCTGATCACGTATTCCCCGTCGATTTTTTCCACCGTGACGTCGGGGACGATGTACTTCGTTTCGGCGGCGGAGCTGAACTGCCGCCCCGGCTTGGGCTCCAGGGCCTTGATGACGTCGCAGATCCGCTGTATCTCCCGCACGGACAGGCCCGTGGCCTTGGCGATGCTCGTCAGGCGGTTCGCGGCCAGATCCTCGAGGTGGTTCGTCACGACGCGCCGGATGCTCGGCGTGAGCAGATTGCGCTGTTCGAGCTGGATCAGCAGGCATTCCCGCAGATCGGCGGCGCACACGCCCGCGGGATCGAAGCTCTGTATCGTCTTCACGACGAGATTCACCTTGTCGCGCTTCACGCCGAGCTGCCGCGCGATCTCCGCCGCGCTCTGCGTCATGTAGCCATTCTGGTCCAGCGATTCGATGACGTATTTCCCGATCTGCCGGCAGCTCTTCTTCAAGTCCGCAAACTGCAGCTGAAACAGCAGATGCTCCGCCAGGCTGACCTCCGAGCTCACGAACTGCTCATAGGAATACTCGCTCTTCTCGCCGGTGTACTCCCATTGGCGGTAGCTGATATCGTCCAGCTCCCGATCCTTCATGTACTCCGACCAGTCGAAGTCCTCCGCCTCCTCGCGCGCTTCGGTTTGGGCGTCGCCCGCAGCCGATTCGTCGCCCGCGGCCGATTCGTCCTCGGCCTCGTGCGCTTCCGCATCGAGGATCGGGTTGGTCAAAAGCTGTTCGTCGATGTAGGCGCCGAGCTCCTGCGTGTTGAACTGCAGTATCTGGATGGCCTGTATGAGCTCCGGCGTCATCACGAGCTTTTGAGATTGTTCGATTGTGAGATCATATCCCAGCTTCATGCCTGCCCCTCGCCGATGCGGATTCGAAATATCGTATAGCGCGCCACACGCGCGTGAAGCCGGTCAAATACAACAACCGTACCGTATTTATTGTAACACAGGAGCCTATGGACAGTCAATATAAGCAAGGGCGCGGCAGGCCTCACGCCGTCGCCGCGCCGCAGCATTTCTTGTACTTCTTGCCGCTGCCGCAGGGGCAGGGATCGTTCCGTCCCGGCGCCTTGTCCTTGATCACGGTCCCCGCCTTTCGCTGCTCGCGCGCGATCTCCTCGCGCCGCTCGACGCTGAGCACCGCGTCCCACTCCGGCAAGGTGTGGAGATGCTCGGCCTTGGCCGCGCGCATGTTGAAATACAGCCTTTCGATGTCGATGTCGAGCCGGACGTCCGAGTCCTCCGTCATATCCTCGATCTCAATCGGCGTCCGCAAACTGCTCAAGACGCCGTCCAAAAAGCCCATGAACAGGACGTCCTCCGCCGCGTGGAAAGCCGCCAGATCCTTGAATTTCCCTTCCACAATCCGCTCCGGCGCCTTGAGTATGTCGCTGTAGATGCGCACCTCCGTCTTGCAGTATTTGTCCCAAAAGGCCGGAAAGCTCGCGTCCGTCTGGCCCTCGATCAACTTCTTCCAACGATTAAACAATTTCATCGCGCAGCTTCCCTCCGTTGAAGCCCATCCCTTTCGCGGCGGGACGACCCGCCTCGAAAACGCCCCGGTCTTGCCGATCCAAAGAGCCCTATCGCGCGATGGCGCACGCGATCTCCGTCACGTCGCCCAAGACCGCGCTGCCCGTGGGCAGCGGTCCCGCGCCCCTGCCGTAGAACATCAACTCGCCGACGGCGTTGCCCTTCACGAATATCGCGTTGAATTCGTTGCTCACGCCGGCCAAGGGGTGATCGTTCGCCACGAAGGCCGGCCCCACGCTGTACGCGATGTCGTCACCCTCTCGCCTTGCCAGCGCGATGAGCTTGAGTTTGCCGCCTTCCGCCGCCGCCTTCTCGATGTCGCGCATCGTGATGCCCGTGATTCCGACGGTGGGTATGGCCTCCGGCGGGACCCGCTTGCCAAAAGCGAGCGATATCAGTATGGACAGCTTGTTCGCGACGTCGTGTCCCTCGACGTCCGCCGTCGGATCTGCCTCCGCGAAACCCTGTTCCTGCGCCGACTTCAGGGCTCGGTCGTAGGACAGGCCGCCCTCCGCCATCTGCGTCAGTATGTAGTTCGTGGTTCCGTTCAGTATGCCGCGTATTTCCTCGTATTCGTTGGCCAAAAGCGCCGTGCGCAGGGCGTTCAGGATCGGAATGCCGCCGCCCACGCTCGCCTCAAAGCGAAACATGACGCGGTTCGCGCGCGCCGTGTTCAGGAGCTTGTCGTAGTTCGCCGCGACGGCCGCCTTGTTGGCGGTCACGACGTGCTTGCCGTTCTGCATCGCGGTCAGCATGAAGGCGGTGGCGGGCTCGATGCCCCCCAGCAGCTCGATGACGATATCGATATCGGGCGCCGCAAGTATATCGGCGGGATCCTGCGTGAATTGCTCGGGAGCGACCGTGACATCCCGCTTGCGCGCGAGGTCCTTTTCCAATATCCGCGTGATGGCGAGCTCCACGCCCGTGCGCGCCGCGATGCGCGCCCCGTTCATCTCAAGGGTTTTGTAGGTCCCCGTTCCGATGTTCCCCATTCCCAACAAGCCTATCCTGATCCGCTTCATTTCGTGTTCCTCTTTCATATTGATAATAACCGCGTTTTCTGCGGTTGTGCGCCATAAATGCGCAGCGAAGCGTAGCGTTTATGGCACCGCCATGCGCGTTTCCGCCACAGGCGGAAAAATCGCGCGGCATTTCAAACCGGTATAATAACCGCGTTTTCTGCGGTTATTATACCATGATTTGCGCGTTTTGCATATCGGATTTTTTCCGCGAATGCGGTATAATAACCCTATACCGATTCCTGCGCCAACAAACAACAAGCCGCCCGAAAAATCGGCGCGGCGTGGGGGAGAAGCATGAAAGCATTTCACATCGTATTGGTAGAACCCGAGATACCGCCGAACACGGGCAACATCGCGCGGACCTGCGCGGCCACCGGCACGACGCTGCACCTCGTGAAGCCTCTCGGCTTCGAGCTGTCGGATCGCGCGCTGAAGCGCGCGGGCCTCGACTACTGGCCCCTCGTGGACCTGCGCGTCCACGAAAGCCTGGACGCGTTCCTGCTGCGCCACGCGGGGCGCCCGATGTACTTCGTCACGACAAAGGGGCGCAGGACCCATATCGAGGCGGACTGCGAAGAGGGCGCCATGTTCCTGTTCGGCAGGGAAACGACGGGCCTCGACGAAGCGCTTCTGCGGGAAAACGCCGAACGGAGCATCCGCATCCCCATGCTGCCGGACGAACGGCTGCGCTCGCTCAACCTCGCGAACGCCGCGGCAATCGTCCTCTACGAAGCCCTGCGCAAGCGCGGCTTCCCGGGCTTCGCGTAGCGGGTTCAGAGCAGCAGCTCCGCCTCCTGCCCCGAATCGACGCCCGCGGCGTTGCCCTCGTCCGTATCGAGATGGAATTCGCTGAGATGCGCGTCGCCCGCGCGCACGAGCACATTTTCGAACACGACGGCCCGCTCGTCGCCCACGCGCACGCGGATGACGTCCTTGTCCTTCACGCCGGCATCCAGCGCCTCGGCGGGCGACAGGTGCACGTGGCGCAGGGCCACGATGACGCCGCAGTCGAGCTCCACGCTGCCCCCGGGGCCCGTCAGCCTGCAGCCCGGCGAGCCGTCGAGCTTCCCGGATTCCCGGACGGGCGCCTTGATGCCAAGGCCGCGCGCGTCGGTCAGGGAGAGCTCAATCTGCGTTTTTGGCCGCGCGGGTCCGAGGACGCGCAGGCCCTTCAGCACACCCTTCGGACCCTCCAGGTCCACCTTTTCCTCACAGGCAAACTGCCCCGGCTGCCGCAGATCCTTCGTCGGCGTCAGCTTGTGCCCCGCGCCGAAGAGCGCTTCTATATGCGCGGCGCTCAGATGCAGATGCTTGTTGGACAGACCGATTGTCACTTTATAATTGCTCATGCTTGCC
>JAITLA010000065.1 GCA_031278145.1 Eubacteriales Family XIII. Incertae Sedis bacterium | reverse complement strand
GGACGCGAGAAAGGCGATGGCCGCCGCGATGTCCTCGGGTTCCACCAAGGCGCCGAGCGCCGTGCCGCCCTTGATCTGATTCACGACATCCTCCGTGAAATCGTCCGCGACGAACTGCGGCAGCATCGGCGTGTTGACGGGCCCCGGCGCGATGCAGTTCACGCGAATGCCGTAGGACGCGAATTCCATCGCGGTCGTCTTGGTCAAGGAATAGACCGCGCCCTTTGAGGATCCGTATACGGTGTTGCCGGGCCGTGGACGATGCAGACCGACGCTCGTTATGTTCGTGATCGTGCCCTTTGTCTTTTTCAGCTCGGGCAGCGCGTATTTGCTCATCATCCACGGTCCTTTGACGTTGATCGCAAAGACCTTATCCCAGAAGGCGGCGTCGCAGTCCTCTATGTGTGTGGATTTCTGCGGAAACCCCGCTATGTTGCACAGCGTATCGATCCGGCCGAATGATTTTACGGCTTTGGCCACCGCGTTTTTGACCTGTTCCTCGTTCGAAACATCGCAGAGGACGAAGGCCGCTTCGCCGCCGTTCTTCTTCACGAGCTCCATCGTTTCGTTCGCGCCGGCCTCGTCGATGTCGGCGATGACGATCCTCGCGCCTTCCTCGGCCAACCGGATGGCCGTCGCGCGCCCCACGCCGGAACCGCCACCCGTGATCAATGCCGTTTTGCCCGCAAATCTTTTCATTTCCACAACTCCTTTAATGTGACCGTTTTGATTGAAGCTTTAAATAATTCAAGGCCGATTGTCAATACAGACACGCCACCAATTCATCGATGTTCGCAAGCGTTTCGATCCGATCAACGAGCTCCGCGGCCCGCTTGGCCTTGACGGATCCGATGGTGTTCGCGGCGTTCGCGAAGAACTTCTCCGTGACCTCCGCCTTGGTGGCCGGGTTTTCGGGGTCGCCCTTGGGGTATTCCACCTCGCCGACATAGGTCTTGCCGTCCTTCGTCTTTACGGTGACGCGCGCCGGGTATTTCTGCGGATAGGCCGCCTCAAAGGCCTCGTCTATCGACCATGTGGTCTTGTCGCAGAGCGCGTGGATCAGCGGATCCTTTATGGCCTCGGGGGTGAAGGATTCAGGCAGGACCTTGCCCTTGACAAGGCCGACCGCGATGTCGTAGCAGAGCGAGAACTGCGCGTTGACCACGTTTTGCGGATGCCGCTTCACGTCCTCGGGATAGCAGAGATTGTAGATCGTGAAATTGTTGCAGTCCGCGTGAATGGATTCGATCTGCGTCGGATCGACGCCCTGCTTGTGGATGTCGATTGCGCAGTCGCAGAAGTTGTTTGAAAAACGGCAGCAGGAATGCAGCTTGATGCTGTTGTCCGCCATCTCCCATTTTTTGCCAAAATCGTCCGTCAGCTTTGCGAGGTCGTAGATGCCCTTGGGCGCGGGCTTTTCCTCCGTGCCCTTGTAGGAAAAGGCGTTGAAGAAGCCGTGCCTGCCCTCGAACACCGTGGGGGGACCGAAGAAATTGCGCGCGCCCAGATAGGCGGCGAGTACGCCGTCCATGGCGGATTGCCCCGCGTGGAAGCGCTTGGTCCACGCGCCGGCCTCGTTGAACTCGCCGATGCCCGCGGCCTCGCTGCCCGCCACGCCCAGCGCAAAGGCGGTCTGCTCCGCGTCCAGGCCGAGCAGCTTGCAGGCCGCGCCCGTGGCGCCGAACACGCCGCAGGTACCCGTCGGGTGCCATCCGCTGTAATACGTGGTCCCGAGGAAGGCCGCGCCGGCCCTGATCGTGATGTCGGAGCCGTAGATGTAGGCGAGCAGCGCTTCCTTTCCGCTTTTTTTGTGCTTCTCCGCAAGCGCGAGGACCGCCGGCAGGACGGCCACGGAGGCGTGCTGCGTGCCTTCCCTGTGATCGTCGTCGTAGTCTTGGCTGTGTCCGGCCGTGCCGTTCACAAGCGCCGCGAGCATCGCGTTCGTCTTGAGGCCACGCCCGTAGATCGTGCAATCCGGCGCGCCGCCCATATCGAGGGCCGTCTGCGTGATCACCTTGGCCGATTCAATCTGGCTGCCGGAGAGTATCGCGCCGATGCAGTCCAGCATGAATATCTTCGCGTTTTCGACGGTCCTTTGATCGACATCTTCAAGCTTCAATGCCTCCCCGATTTCTGCCAGGCGACGGGCAATGGGTTTGTCTGCCATAATAGCAATTACCTCCTTTTATTGTTCGTGTAAAATTCTAAAAGCGCTTTCCTTATTTTTTATTATAGCATGCCTGTCCGAAATGTCAAGCGCAAAACCGCGCAGACCTTGCGCAATAACGGAACGGGGTGTAAGGGATGGATTGTTTATGCCCGGAGCGGAGCGAACGGGTACCGCGCTTCGCTCGCAATGACGCGGCGGACGGCCCGGCGGGCGGGCGCGAACGGGGACGGGACGCGGGCGGGTGGCCTCGCCGCCGCGCAAAGTGCGCATTGCATTGTTCCCCGTTTGCCGGTATGATGGGAGAAAAGAAAGGGCGGTGATGCACGTGCGCGGGATGCCGATGGGCATGCGGAGCTTTGAGGATGTCAGGGCGGGCGGCTGCGTCTGCGAGTTCAAGCCGAGCGGCGCGGCGGGAGGCAGGGCGGAGCGGCGCGCGGGACGCGGGCTCGTTTTGGAGGCCCCGCGGGGGCCCCTTCGGACGCAATGAACCGAATCTACGTCGATCACGCGGCGACGACGCCCATGTCGGAAGGCGCCCTTGCCGCCATGCTGCCTTATTTCCGAGAGCGCTTCGGCAATCCCTCGGCGCTTCACAGTTACGGGCAGGAGGCGAAAAAAGCCATCGAGGCCGGCCGCCGCACAATCGCGCGGGCCATCGGCGCGGCAAGCAACGAGATATATTTCACATCGGGCGGCACGGAGAGCGACAACTGGGCACTCCACAGCGCCTGCGAGATGAAAAAGGACAAGGGCCGCCACATCATCGCAACGGCCATCGAGCACAACGCCGTGCTGCAAACGCTGGAGAAGCTGCGGAGCGAGGGCTGCCGGGTCACGCTGCTTTTGCCCGACGAGAGGGGGCAGCTGACGGCGGAGCGGCTCGAGGCCGCCATCCGCGCGGACACCGTTCTGATCAGCGTCATGCTGGCCAACAATGTCGTCGGGACGGTGCTGCGGATCGGAGAGCTCTGCGATGTCGCGCACAGGCACGGCATCCTTTTCCATACGGACGCGGTGCAGGCCGTGGGGCACATCCCCGTCGATGTGCGCAAGCTCGGCGTGGATATGCTCTCCCTGTCCGCGCACAAATTCCACGGCCCCAAGGGCGCGGGCGCCCTGTTTTCAAAACTGCCGCGCCGGCCGCCGGCCCACATCACGGGGGGCGGGCAGGAGAGGGGCGGGCGCTCCGGCACGGAGAATGTCGCGGGGATTGTCGGCATGGCCGCAGCCTTGGAGGCGTGCGTCGACGGCATTTCGGAGCATATGCGGTACCTCGTCGGCCTGCGGGACCGCTTGATCGAGCGGACGCTTGCGATTCCCGGCGCGCATTTGACGGGGGATCCGGTTGCGCGACTGCCGGGGCACGCGTCTTTTCTTTTCGACGGCATAGGACACAGCGCCCGGCTGATTGCCATGCTCGACGAGGCGGGGATCTGCGCGAGCGCGGGCGCCGCCTGCTCCGCTTCCGCGCAGGAGGCCTCGCATGTGTTGGAATCGCTCGGCTTCGACGCGGCGCGCAGCCAAGGCGCGCTCAGGATATCGCTTTCGATCCACAACACCGAAGCGGAGATCGATGCAATCAGCGACCGTTTGCCGATCTTTGTCGCGCGGCTGCGACGAAGGTGAGGCCGCAGG
>JAITLA010000182.1 GCA_031278145.1 Eubacteriales Family XIII. Incertae Sedis bacterium | reverse complement strand
TTCCGCGCAACAAACCGCGCGTTTTTCGTAAAAAATGTTTACTTTTCCGGCCGGCGGCGGTATAATAGACACAACATGCCATTGCATCTCGGCCGCGCCGGCGCGCCGATTTGTATACTGATTGGCCAATGAAAATAATGTAAAAACAGGGTGGGGAAAGCGTGAAAAATCCCATGAAACAGATCCATTCATGGGATTTAAAGGCTGCGCAGAGAAGTATACAAATCGGCGCGCCGGCGCGGCCGAAATGCAATGGCATGTTGTGTCTATTATACCGCCGCCGGCCGGAAAAGTAAACATTTTTTGCGAAAAACGCGCGGTTTGCCGGAGGCCACTGACAAAGTACACACGGGGACGGTTCTTTTGTGTATTGAGCAGGTTTGGCACTGTGGCCCGTGCCGGTAAATCGCGCAATTCCAACATTGTATGTGTTACACAAATGAACCGTCCCCATGTGTTCCGGGCCCAATGCCGACTTTTTCAGTGGCCTCGTTTGCTGTGGGGGGGGGTACGGTTCCGGGGGAGGGAATGGATTGCTACTCTTCCGATCCGCCGTTTCGCATATAGTAAAACAGGTACTGCTGGGCGATGCCCGCGCAGGGGCCGAAGCGAGCCGCCGCGCCGGCCGCCGCGTCCCGTTTCTCCGCGCCGTAGAGCGCGCGCATGGCGCGGGCCGTCCACACGTCCACGGGGAAGACCTCCGTCCGTCCGAGGCCGAAGAGCAGGACGCAGTCCGCCACCTTGGGGCCGACGCCGCAGAGGGACAGCAGGGCCGCCCTCGCCTCCGCGAGGGGCGCGCCGCGAAGCCCCGCGAGCCAAGCGTCGCCGCCGGCCTCCGCGACCCGGCGCGCGGCCAAGGCCACGTAGCGCGCCCGGTAGCCGAGCCCGCAGGGCGCGAGATCCGCCTCGGTGCACGCGGCCAGGATATCGACGCGCGGAAAGGCGAAGAGCGCTTCGCCGCCGCTCCCGCAGCCCGCGCGCGCGCCGAAGCCCGCGCACAGGCGTTTCACGCAGCCTCTGATGCGGGCTATGTTGTTGTTTTGCGAGAGGATGAAGGAGATCAGCGCTTCCCACGGCGCCTGCCGCAGGATGCGTATGCCGGCGCCGTGCGCGACGGCGCGCGCCATCACCGGGTCGTCCGCGATCAGGGCGCGCTTGACGGCGCCGTAATCCCGCCCGAGATCCAGATAGTCCGCCCAGAAACGCTCGTCCGCCGCCGCGTCCGCCGCCGGGGCGCGGCCGAGCGGCCGGATTGCGATATCGCCCGCGCACCGGCCCCCGGGCGCGGGCGTGAAGGCGATGTTGGCGGCGCGGTCGCCGGCGACGCCCGTATGGCTGCCGTCGCGCTCGCGATCCCAGCGGAAGGCCTGCCCGCATGCGAAGGTCTGCAGCGGGTCAAAGTCCCGGACGCCCTTGAAGACGATGCGCGCGCCATCGTTCATCGCAGGCCCCGCACCTCTATGTTGACGGCGTCCGCGTGGAAGGCCGTCATGCTCTCCACCTGCTCCGCGACGCGCCGCTGCAGGGCCTCCGCCGCGTCGATGATGTTTGTGCCGTAGTGCAGGACGACGGAGAGATTGACCACCGCGCCCGCGTCCCCGTTGTCCGCCGAGGCCTTGAGCACCGTGCGGATCCGCGCCTCGTCGCCGCACACGATCAGCGCGATGTCCAGCAGCGCGCGCGTCGATATCGTGTATTTGCCGGGATAGCTGAAGGCCGGCCGCACCACGGACCTGTTGGAAACCCGCGCCCTTTCGTTTCGCCCGCCGCGTATCATCCTGAGCGGGTGCATGAAGTAGCCCGAGAATTCCCGCTTGAGCTGGATCGACGGCGCCGGTATGATGTGTTTCCCCAGCTCGTTCCGCTGTACGTGCGCGATCTTGCGTTCCTCCTCGGTCGTGATCGCGTCGATGCGGATCGTTTCGGCGGGCGAGGGGAGCCCCAGCCTGCCCACGATCTTCTCTATCATCCTGTCCGAGGTTCCGATCACGAGGATCGATTCCGGGCGGATCGATTCGATCTTGCGCGCCACCGCGTCGCGATGGGCTTCCTCCGTGAACAGGGCCGTCTTGATGGCCTTGACCTTCGTATCCTGCCGCTTCGCGGATATGCCGGCCAGCACGCGGTTGCCGAGTATGAAGAGCCCGTCGTCCAAGATGCTTTCTATTTCCAGGCGCCCGCAGAGGTCGATGGCCTGATAGCTTTTCCCGCTGCCGCTTTTTCCGACGAGCGCATAAATTTTCATATTTACTTACCGCCGACGATCCGGTATACTATAGGTGGTGTTTGTGTTATAAGCTGTTGAAGGAGGGATACATATGGCCTATACGATCAGCGATGCCTGCATCGCGTGCGGCGCCTGCGCGCCCGAATGCCCGACGGAAGCCATCTTTGAGGGTGACGTCTACACGATTGACGCCGACAAATGCATCGACTGCGGCGCCTGTGCGAGCGCCTGCCCCGTGGACGCTCCCAACGCGCAGTAGCCTTGCGGGAACGGAAAACCCGATGAACAGCCGTTTCATTCGAACGGCTGTTTTGTTGCGCGCGCAAGGCATTCCGCCGTCCGCTTTTTCGCGCGCGCCCTTCCTTCCCGGGCTCATTCGAGGCCGTGGCTCCTGTTGATGTAGTAGATCAGGGAATGCAGACTGTCGCTCAAGTGCACGTTTTCGAGCGCGACGCGGCGCGGCACCTGCAGGTCGAAGGGCGCGAAATTCCAAATGCCCTTCACGCCGCCGGCCACCAGATCGTCGGCCGCGCTCTGCGCGCTCGCCGCCCCCGTCGTGATTACGCCGATATCGACGGCGTTTTCCGCCAAGTACGCGCCGAGCTTGTCAGAGCCCAAAATTTCGAGCTCGTTGATGCGCCGGCCGATGATCTCCGGTTTCACGTCAAATATGGCGTGTATCGAAAAGCCCGATCCGTAGTTGTGCATGTAGTTCGCAATGGCTTGCCCCAGGTTGCCTGCGCCCACGATGACGATGCCGTAATCGCGATCAATGCCGAGGATGATGCCGATCTGCCTGTGCAGGCTCTCGACGTTGTAGCCGTAGCCCTGCTGTCCAAAGCCCCCGAAATTGTTCAAATCCTGCCGGATCTGCGATGCCGTGTAGCCGATCAATTTGCTCAGCTCGCCGGAGGATATCCTGTCGAGGCCTTTTTTCTTCAATTCCTCGAGATAGCGCCTGTATTTGGGCAATCTCTTTATTACGGCGTTTGAAACCTTCACCCGATCCTTCATCTGCAACTCCCGCGCTCCGCACACCCGCCCGCCGCGCCGCAACCCGGCCCCTCGGGGGCTTCGACGAAACGGCGCTCGATGACGCTCAATGATATAAAGTATACCATCTGTACGGCGGAGGCACAAGCAAGAAAATTTAACAATCGTAAGGTTGCTTTGAACAGTAACGAATAAAAAAACCCGGCCGGAAACCGGGTCCGCGCGCCGTGCGGCGCGCGCCATGACGCGAGCTGAGGTCCCGTGCCGGCCGCCGCGGGACGAGGAAAGAGAGGAGAGTGGGCGGGGATGGGCGCGCGGCGGAGCGGGCATCCCAAAACGCATCCGCCGATTCGCCTGCGGCCGCCGTTCGATCACTTCCGAAGCCGGTCCTCCACATAACGCACGATATCGCCGATGTTCTGAAAGTTTTCGGCGTCCTCGTCGGGAATCTCTATATCGAATTCATCCTCGATGGCCATGATGATCTCCACCGCATCAAGGGAATCTGCCTCCAGATCTTTCATAAGATGCGTTTCCATGGTGATGATCGCCCCGTCCGCTTGCAGCTGTTCTATGATTATTTCCTTGATTTTTTCAAATGTCATAGCACTTACCTCCCCACTTTTGCGCAAATCGCGGTCATTTCCTAATTTATTATAAAGGACCTTATCGGGAACTGCAATATAATTTTTTAAAAACTTTTTACGGCTCCCACAGGCTCGTTACTATTCAAACCCCACGCAAATTTCGCCCATCTCGGAACCTGACGGCCTATATTGCCTTTTTTCCGCGGCTTCAGCCGCAATGGAAAAACGGACAGCGAAGTGAGCGGAGCGACCGGAGGAACGAGGCGAAGCCGAGTGTTGGCTTCCTCA
>JAITLA010000029.1 GCA_031278145.1 Eubacteriales Family XIII. Incertae Sedis bacterium | reverse complement strand
ATCCGCGCGTTCCGCGCGGAAGCGGCAAAGACGGAGGTACGAAATGACTGTGCGACAACGCAAAAGCTATGCAGAGCCTTACAAAATCAAGATGGTGGAAGCCATCGAACTGAAACCGGAGGCCCACAGGCGCGCGGCCATACGGAACGCGGGCTATAACATCTTCAATCTGCGGGCGGAAGACGTGTACATCGATCTTCTGACGGACAGCGGCACGTCCGCCATGAGCGACAAGCAGTGGGCGCGGATCTTCACGGGCGACGAAAGCTATGCCGGCGCGCGAAGCTACTACCGCTTCTTGGACGCCGTCCAAGACATCTTCGGCTATCGATACGCGGTTCCCGCGCACCAGGGCCGGGCGGCGGAGAACATCGTGATGGGCGTCTTCGTTTCCGCAGGGCAGCGCGTGCCCGGGAATATGCATTTCGACACGACGGAAGGGCATATCCGACTGCGCGGCGCCACGCCGGTCAACCTCCTGCGGGACGAGGGCTACGACACCTCTTTGGATCTGCCCTTCAAGGGCAACATCGACACGGACAAGCTGGAGGCGGAACTGGCCGCCGGCGCCGCGGATCGGAAAGTCCCTTTCGTCATGATGACCGTAACCTGCAACAGCAACGGCGGC
Organism: Eubacteriales Family XIII. Incertae Sedis bacterium; assembly: GCA_031278145.1. The sequence continues at coordinate 18,387 of JAITLA010000029.1, read as the reverse complement.
CAGCCGGTTTCGATGGAAAACATCCGGGTCGCGTCGGAGATCACGCATCGATACGGGCTGCCCTTCTTCTTCGACGCGGCGCGTTTTTCCGAGAACTGCCACTTCATCAAGCAGCGGGAAAAGGGCTACGCGGACAAATCCATCCCCGAGATCGCCAAGGAGATGTTCTCCTACGGGGACGGCGCCACCATGAGCTGCAAGAAGGACGCGCTGGTGAACATCGGCGGCTTCTTCGCCGTCAAGGATCGGCAGGACTATTACGAGCTCGCCGGCCAACGGCAGATACAGTACGAGGGTTTCAAGACATACGGCGGCTTGGCGGGGCGCGATTTGGAAGCCATCGCGGAGGGCCTGTACGAGGGCATGGACGACGCCTACCTCGAGGATCGCATCGGGCAGGTCAAATACCTGGGCGACCTCCTGCTTGAGATCGGCGTCCCGTTGCAGCTGCCCGTGGGCGGGCACGGCGTCTTCATCGATGCCAAGAAGCTGCTGCCGCATGTGTCGCAAAAGGATTTTCCCGCGCAGGCCCTGACGGTGGCCCTGTATGAGGAAGGCGGCGTGCGCGGCGTCGAACTCGGCAACTGCGCCTTCGGGTACAAGGATCCCGAAACGGGCGCGGATATCTTTCCCGAATTGGAGCTGGTTCGGCTGGCCGTCCCAAGGCGCGTCTACACCGACAGGCACATGGATATGACGGCGGAGGCCATGCGGCGCGTCGTCGAGAAGAAGGACGGGATACGCGGCGTGAAATTGCTGTCCGCGCCCGAAATCATGCGGCATTTCTCCGCGAGGTTCGAGCCGCTGTAAGGCGGCGCGGATCCGCGACGGCGCGCCGGGCGTCCGTTCGGAGGCCCGGCGTCGCCAAAACCCAATCGTCAAAGAAGCGTGAGGCCGCATCGAGGCTTCCGAACAGGGAAAACGGCAGGTGATTTGAATGGAACACAACGAAATCAATCTCATCGTCAACGGACAGCGCTACCGCCTGTGGGAGGGACGGGACTACGAGCCGTATGACAGGCTTTCCGATCTGCTGCGGGAGCGGCTGGGCTTTACCGGCGTCCGCGTTTCATGCGGGGAGGGCGCCTGCGGCGCCTGCACGGTTCTGCTGAACGGAAAATCGACGCTCTCCTGTCTGATGCCGGCGGTGCAGGCCGACGGGCAGCACATCACCACCATCGAGGCGCTGACCGGCGACGATCCGGTGGCGCGCGCCTTCGCGGAGGAATGCGATCCCGGCTACGGAACGGCCATGCAGTGCGGTTTCTGCACGCCCGCCTATGTTCTGGAAACCAAAAGCCTGCTGGCCGAATATCCGAATCCGACGCGGGAGCAGATACGGGAGGGCCTGTCCGGGCACATCTGCCGTTGCGGCTGCTACAAGGGCATTGCGCACGCGGTGGAAAAGGCCGCGCGCCTCAGCGCGCGGGAGGGAGGGCAGGCAACATGATATATCGATACGTCCCTCGCGTGAAGCGGAAATACGTGGGCTCTTACAGACCCAAGATAGACGCCATGGACAAGGTTCTCGGAAGGGTCAAATTCTTCGACGACCTCTGCATCGCCGCCGCTTCGCCGCGCCTGCTGCACTGTGCCATATTGAACGCGCCCTACGCGAACGGGCGGATCCTGTCCATGGACAGCTCCGAGGCGGAGGCGATGGAGGGCGTGCGCGCCGTCCTGCGCTGCGACGATCCGGAGGTGCGGGCGCTGAAGCCGACCACCCACTCGTGGACGGACACGGCCATCACCCCCTACCACAGGGAAACCCTGCCCCGCTGGTGGGATCGCGTCGTGCTCGGCGACGGCTCGAAGTTCGTCGGCGAGCAGATGGGCGTGGCGGTGGCCGCCGAAACGCGCGAGATCGCCGAGGAAGCCCTTCGCCGCATCCGGATCGAGTGGGAAACGCTTCCGCCCTTTCTGGAGGTGGACGAGGCGCTGCGGGAAGGCGCCGCCGTCCTGCATCCGGAGTGCAACCCGCACGGCAACCAAGTTCCGCACAGGCCGGAGCTGGAGGCGGCGCCGGAATCCGCGGACGATGTCGTTCTCGATCTCGGCGACGTGGAAAAGGCCCTGGCGGAGGCCGATGTCGTCGTCGAGGCGGACAAGACCTTCGGCGGAAACACCGTCCACGGCACCTTGGATTTTCGCGGCGTCATGATCCGCTGGGAGGACGACCTTATGGAGGTGTGGACAAACCACTACTTCGCCGATCAGGTGCGCATGCACCTCCACGAGATGCTGGGTGTCCCCATGGCGCGGATCCGCGTGCACAACACCGGCTGCGGCGCGCACATGGGGAAATACAACACGGGCGAAAACGTATTCTTCATCATTGCCGCCATACTGGCCAAGAGAACCCGTCGCCCCGTGAAATACAAGATGAACGTGCATGAGGAATTCGCGGAATGCCGCACGACGGTCAACTTCAAAATTCGCGCGGGCGCGAAGAAGGACGGAACGATCACGGGCTGGATCTGGGACGGCACGGCCAACAACGGGGCCTACACCTGCGTCACCGGATACGCGCTGACCGCCTTTCTCTGCGCGGAAGGCATCCCGCGCCTTTTTTCCTCCGTCGAAAACATGCGCATCATCAGCAAGGTCGTCTTCACGAACAGGATCCCGAGCGGCGTCATGCGGAGCATCGGCAACATTCAGCAGAACTGGCCCCTGTCGCAGGTGGTGGATATGCTCGCCGAAAAACTGGATGTGGATCCGGCCGTCCTCTACAAAAAGAATTTCGGAAACCCGTACAATCCCTACCCCAACCGCAGCGTCGCGGCCGTCATAGACGCCGGCGCGAGGGAGATCGGCTGGGAGCGCCGCCACAAGGCGGGGGCGGGGGAATGGTTCGACGGCTGCAAAAAGCGGGGTATCGGCATGTCGCTGCACAACCAGTGGCACGCGGAATGGCAGGAAAACGCCCGGGGGCGCGTGGAGGTTTACATCCGCGTAAACCCCGATCTGTCCGTCCTCCTGAACGCGCCCACGAAGGAAACGGGCGCCGGTGGGAACAGCGCCGCGGTGTTTGCCTGCGCGGAGAATCTTTCCTTTCTCGGAACCAAGCCGGAGGACATCAAATGGATCGCGGAGGGCGATACGGACATGGGTCTGCGGGATGTCCCGCCGACGGACAGCGTCGTGTCCTTTCTGCTTTCGGAGGCGCTGGTCGGCGCCGCCTCGGCGGTGAAAAAGGAGTTCCTCGCACGGGCCGCGCCGCTGCTGGGCCTCGAGGCCGCGAATCTCGACATGGACGAGGGCCTCATATTCGCGCGGGGCAAACCGGACGCCGTACTGATGCGCGCCCGCGACGTGATGATGGACGACGACTGCGTGCCGATCACGGGTTACAATATCCGGGGCAACAACAAGCACGCCACGGGCGCGGGCTACGGCGCTTGGTTCGCCGAGGTCGAGGTGGATACGGAAACGGGGGCGGTGCAGGTGCTGCACATGGTCATCGCGAACGACGTGGGTCAGGTCATGCATGCCTCGGGTGCGGAGAGCCAGCAGATCGGCGGCGTTTCCTGCATCGGCATGGGGGAATCCCTCTCGGAGGAGCTTTGCTACGACAGAAGGACCGGCACGCTGCTCAACGCCAACTATCTGGATTACAAGATGCGAACCTTGGCGGACGCGCCGCTCGTGTCGCCCATCCTTATCGAGGAGTGGCGCGGCGCGGGCGAATACGGCGCCTGCGGCCTTGCCGAGAGCACGCCCACCGGCGTCTGCGCGGCGGTGGGCAACGCCATCCACAACGCGATTGGCGTGCGCATCGACCGGCCGCCCTTTACGCCGAGGAAGATATTGGAGGCCTTGTCGGGGCAATCGTCGGAGGTGGGGAGATGTTGAAGAAGCACGAATACCTGCGGCCCGACAGCCTGCAAGGCGTCGTCGCCGCGCTGAAAAGCGATGCGAAGAACAAGCCGATTGCGGGCGGGACGGATCTGATGGGAACGGTCAAAACGCGCGCCCTGCCCGCGCTGCCGGACGGGATCGTTTCGCTCGAAAACGCGGGGCTTTCCTACATCCGCGAAAGCGCGGAGGGCCTTCACATCGGCGCCGCCGTCACGCTGCACGAGCTGGAGCGTTCGGAAGCGGTGCGCGCCGCCGCGCCGCTGCTGGCGGAGGCCGCGCGCACGGTGGCTTCTCCGCAGATCCGCCATCGCGCCACGCTGGGCGGAAACCTCTGCCAGGAACCGCGCTGCTGGTACTACAGATACCCGGACAATCGTTTCTTCTGCATGCGCAAGGGCGGGGAACGATGCGACGCCCTGACGGGGAACAACGCCTATCATTCCGTTCTGGGCGCGGCGAAGATCTGCGCGTCCCCCTGCGAGCGCGGCTGTCCCAACGGCACGGATATCCCCGCCTACTTCGACGCCATCCGCGCGGGCGACTTTGACAAGGCCGCGCGGATCTTCTTGGCGGTAAACCCCCTCGGCGCGGCGACGGGGCGGGTTTGCCCGCACAATTGTCAGGACGCGTGCAGCCGAAAGGAATTCGACGAAAGCGTTTCCATCCGCGACGTGGAGCGTTTTCTCGGCGATTACATTTCGGATCACGCGGATCGCCTCGTCGAGAAGCCCGCTGCGGACAGCGGCAAGAAGGTGGCCATCCTCGGCGGCGGACCCGCCGGGTTGACGGCGGCCTTCTACCTGCGCCGCAAGGGGCACGCCGTTACGGTTTTTGACCGGAACGCGGAGGCGGGCGGTATGCTGCGCTACGCGATTCCGGCCTACCGGCTTCCGCGCGCCATCGTGGGCGGGCTCGTTTCGATGCTGGACGGCATGGGCGTCCGTTTCGCACTCGGCGCCGACGCGCGGTCCGCGTCGTCGCTTGCGGACCGCCGGAGGGATTTCGACGCGGTTCTGCTGAGCTGCGGCGCTTGGAAGGACAACGCAATCGATTTCGAGGGGGCGGCCTTGGCGCTCTCGGGCCTGCGCTTCCTGTATGCGCTGCGCGAGAACGAGCGGAGCGGCAAGGGGCCGGAGAAGCCGGGCGAAAAGGTCATCGTCATCGGAGGCGGAAACGTGGCCATCGATGTGGCCGTTTCCGCGCGGCGCCTCGGCAGCGACGTGACCGTCGTCTATCGCCGGAGCCGTGCGGAGATGCCGGCCTACGCGCACGAAACGGAGGGCGCGCTTGCGGAGGGCGTGAAGCTCTTGGAATGCCTGACGCCCCATCGCATCGTCTTGGCGGCGGACGGGCGGATCGCCGGCCTCGAGGCGGCGCGGAGCAGATCCGACGGCAGGCGCGGCGGGACGCCCGTGTCGGATCCCGCAGACAAGGTGTTGCTGGAAGCGGACTGCGTCATCATGGCGGTCGGGCAGAGGGTGGACGGCGCGCTGTGGGACGGAAATCCCGATCTCGCGGAGGGAGGCCGCATCGTCGTGGGCGCGGGCGGCGCAACGAAGCTGCCCGGCGTATTCGCGGCGGGCGATGTTGTGACGGGGCCCGCGACGGTGGTGGAGGCCGTCGCGGGCGGGCGCGAGGCCGCCGCAGGCATCGCTCTCTATTTGGCGGGTGAGAATCCGGCCCGGGCAAGACCAGCGGCGGCCGGCGAGGCAGACGCCGCGGGGCCGGATGTTCTGCTGGGCCGCGACCCCGCCGCTTTGGCGAATTCCGCGCCGCAGCCCCTGCGGATCGCGGCGCCGGCGGATCGGACGCTGTACGCGGAGGACAGCTTCGGTCCGGACGAAACGCCGGTGCTACGCGAGGCGGCGCGCTGCCTGAACTGCGGCTGTGTCGCGGTCACGCCTTCGGACGCCGCGCCGGCGCTGGTGGCGCTGGAAGCGGAAATGCGCACGACGGCGCGCGAGATCCCGGCCGCCGCCTTCTTCAAGGCGGGCGTGGAAAGCTCCACGGTGCTGGCACGGGATGAGATCCTGACGGAGATCTTCATCCCACGGGCGAGCGCGGGGAACATGCAGTCCTATCAAAAATTCAGGCTGAGAAACAGCATAGACTTCCCCGTCGCGGGACTCGCGGCCAACCTGCGCGTGGAGGACGGAAGGATCCGATCCGCCAAGCTGGTTCTCGGGGCGGCGGCGCCGACACCCCGCGCCCTGCCCGAGGTGGAGGCGTTCCTGACCGGACGGGAGATCACGGCGGAAACGGCGGAAGCGGCGGGGGAGATGGCCGCCGGCGCGATGCGCCCACTGGCGGAAAACCGCTACAAGGTGCAAATATTCAAAGCATTGGTGAAGCGCGCCGTATCACGGGGGGCGATACGGCGCTCTGTCTGAGATTTTTGCGCCCTTGCGGCGCGGCGTTTTGCCGCGCCGCGACGAGAGAAAGGAGGAAACGCGATGCCCGGTTGAACGGCAACAAACTTTCGGTAACGGTAACAAGGAGGAAATGAACTATGGAAAAAACGGGGAAAACTTACGAGAATCTGCTCATTATTCTGTTCTTCTTCACATGGGGCTTCCTGTTCATCGACAGGCTGGCCATCTCCTTTGTCATGCCGGTCATAGTGCCGGAGCTGGAGATTTCCAACACGCAGGTTGGTATCATAAATATGGTCTTTACGATTGCGTGGGGCGTATCGGCCATCGTTTTCAGCGGAATAGCCGACAAGCTTGGAAACCTGAAGCGCTGGCTGCTGTTGTCGGGCTTTCTCACCGCAATCTTCGGAGCGCTGTGCGCGCTGTCCACGTCGTTCGGAACGCTGGCGATGTTCCGGACGCTTGTCGGGATAGCGGAAGGCCCCTTCTCCACCTTTATCATGGCGATGCTGGGCAAGTCGATTGCCAAGGACAGGCTCGGTTTCGGCGTCGGCATCGTAAACGCCGGCGTCAGCGTCGTCGCGATCACGCTGGGTCCCATACTCCTGACGCAGCTGGTCGCGGTCACCACGTGGCAGATGTCGTTCCTCGTGGCGGCCTCGCCGGGCCTTATCTTCATGATCATCGTATGGAGATTCGTAAAACCCGTGCCGGACGAATTCAAGTCGAACGCGACGAAGGAGCATGCCGCCCCTCAAAAGAACATGTTCGCCGAGCTGTGGTCCTACCGCAACTTCCGCGTGTGCTGCGTCCTCGCGGCCACGCATATGTCCGGCTATTACGTCATGCAGATATTCGCCTCGCTGTACTGGACAAACGTCGCGGGCCTCGACGTGCAGACGATGGGCTTTCTCATCGCGGGCATGGGCATATTCGGGATCATCACGTCCGTCGTACTGCCCAAGATATCCGATATATGCGGGCGCAAACCCGTGATGCTGATTTCCTATATACTGTGCGTGCTGCCCTCGCTGTCGATGTTCCTGCTTCCCGGCAACATACTGAGCATGGTGCTCTACGTGCTGCTTTCCGGGCTGCCCGGCGCGCTCGGCATCTTCTGGATCAACCTGATCCCAATCGAAACGCTTCCGCCCTATCTGACGTCGACGGGCATATCGATCCCCATGTCTTTGGGCGAGTTCATCGGCGGGGCGGCGATAACGACCTTCGCCGGCGCCATAGCGGACGCCTACGGACTGCCGACGATGATGGTTATAGTCAGCATTGGCTTTGCCGTTTCCTTCCTCGTATGCCTGCCCCTCTTGGAAACGGCGCCGCGCGCCCTCGAACGAAGGCTGCGCTCCCCCGCTTGAAAGCGCGGCGCCGGCCAATGAGCCGGCCCGCGTTTGCCGTCCCCTGACAAGGATCCGAAGGAAAAGGAGGTTTCCGCGCAATGAGCGAATACGAACTGCTTCTGAAGAACGCGAACATCATCACGATGGACAAGGATCTGTCACGCAAGAGATGGCTCGCCGTAAGGGACGGGAGAATCGCCGCCACGGGCACGGACGACGCTTCCGCGCCCGCGGCGAAGACCGTGCTTGACATGGGCGGCAAGACCGTCATGCCGGGCCTGACCGACACGCACGCGCACGCGACAATGACGGGAATCGGGTACAGAGGCGTGGATCTCGCCGGCGCCGGATCGGTCGCGGAGATACTCGAGCGCGTGGAAGCCTTTTGCGGCGCGGATCGGGGCGGCGGCGTCATATTCGGCGGCAACCTCCCGATGGGTGAACAACTGAAGGAAGGGCGCCTGCCCGACAGGTACGAGCTCGACGGCGTGAGCGGCGGCCGGCCCGTCATGCTCGTCCTGTGGACCGTACACGGCGGCGTGCTGAATTCCGCCGCGCTCCCCCTCGCCCGGCTCGCGCCCGAAATGGCGTATGTGGAAAAGGACGGCGTGTTCAACGACGATCACACGGCCTTCCACGTCATCGGAAACCTTTACGCCACGTTGAGCGAGAAGGATTTTCGCGATATATACTTTGGCATAGCGGCCGATTGCGCCGCACGGGGAATCACGACGCTGCACGCGCTCGACGGCATGATGGTGAAGGACGATAAGGACACCGAGGTCCTGAAGGACATCCTCACCGAACTGCCGATAGAATTCGTTCCGTACACGCAGACCTTCGACGTCGATAAGATCCACGGCTACGGCATGAAGCAGATAGGCGGCTGCCTGTCCTTGGACGGATCCCCGCCGCAGCTCACGGCGGCTTTCAGCGCTCCCTATCCCGTCGCGCCGCACACGCGCGGCTTCCTGAATTTTACGGACGAAAAACTGTATCGATTTGTAACGGAATGCACGAAGCGCGATATGCAGGTGGGCTTCCACGCCATAGGCGACAGGGCGATAGATCAGATACTGTACATCTACCGGCAGGTTGACAGGGAGCTGGGAATCCGGTCTTTGCGCCACAGGATAGAGCATTTTTCCACGCCTTCGGAGCGGCATATGGAGATGGCGGCGGAGATGAACATCATCGCGACGGCGCAGCCCGGAATCGGGAATATGCTCGACAACGAGAACGGCAACGGATTCGAGGCCTTCGCGCCGCCCGAAACGGCGCGCGACATAGAGCGCTTCGCGCGCGTTGTGCGGTACGGGATCCTGACGGCGGGCGGCTCGGACTCGCCGGTCACGCCGCTGGATTGCTTCGCCGGCATAGACGCCGCCGTCAACGCGTTCAACCCCGAACGCCGCGTCACGCTTGATGAGGCCCTGCGGATGTATACCGTCAACGCGGCCCATACGGAACACCGGGAGAACGAAAAGGGCTCGCTGGAACCGGGGAAATACGCGGATATGATAATAGTTTCCAACGATCCCTATGCCGTGAAGGGCCGCATAAGCCTTGACACCGTCGGCCTCGAAGCGACGTATAAGCGGGGCGGGATCGTATACGATGCCTTGTCGATCCCAAAAGATCCGGGGAACGATCCGCGTCCCCGGGCCGTCCGGAAATGAGCGCGGCGTTCGAAGCGGCGGCCCGCCCGCCCGATTGCGCCGACGAAGGAGGGTGCCATGCCTCGCCGTAAGGACGACGGCAAGAGCCGGGAGGAATGCGCCGATGCGGACAGCCTGTTGCGCTGTTATCGGGCGATCCTCGACAACATCAACGAGGGCGTCATCGCCACGAACCGGGAAGGCCGGATCATCGTATACAACCGCCGGCTGGCGGAATTCGAGGATATGGCGCAGGAGGACGTACTGGGAAAAAAGCTCATGGACGTGTACCGCTGGTCCGTGGAAAGCAGCGAACACATGCGCGTTCTGCGCACCGGGCAGCCCGTCCAAGAGGGCAATTATCGCAATGTGACGCGTCGCGGAAAGGAAAACCGCCTGATTGCCACGACGCTGCCGCTGACGGAGGACGGTGCGGTCGTCGCGGCCTATTCCATCAGCCGGGACGTCGCGAGGCTTCGGGAGATCTACAACCGCAGCGTCGCGCTGCAGCCGCCCGCCGAGGCGGGCGGCGCCCGTCTGTCCAACGGCACGCGCTACGGCCTCGAGCATCTGATATTCGCGAGCCGCGCGATGAAGGAAATGCTGGAGGAGGCCCAAAAGGCGGCGCGGCGGCCCTCGCCCGTGCTGATCCGCGGGGAAACCGGCGTCGGCAAGGAGATCGTCGCGCAGGGGCTTCACAACGCCGGGGAAAACAGGGCGCAGCCTTTCGTGGCCATCAACTGCGCCGCGATCCCCGAAACCCTGATGGAGAGCCTGCTGTTTGGCACGGTAAAAGGCGCTTTCACCGGCGCGGAGAACATCGCGGGCTTCTTCGAGCAGGCGAAGGAGGGAACGATCTACCTGGACGAGATCCACTCCATGCCTCCGAAGCTGCAAGCGAAGCTGCTGCGCGTCATTCAGGAGAAAGCCTTTCGGCGCGTCGGCGGCATGTCGGAAACGCCGCTGCGTTGCAGGCTGATCAGCTCCATCGGCATGGATCCGGCGGAGTGCATGCGGACGGGGCAGCTGCGCCGGGATCTCTACTATAGGATTGGCGTCATCACCCTGTCGATCCCGCCGCTGCGGGAACGGCGCGAGGACATCCTGCCGCTGGCGGAACATTTTTGCGAGCGCTTTGAGGAAATATACGGACGCGGGAGACTGCGCCTGTCCGACGACGCGATTGCGGCGCTGAACGCCTACGACTGGCCGGGAAACGTCCGCGAGCTGGAGCACGCGATTGAGCGCGCGATCTCCATGACGGAGGAAGGCGACAGCCTGACCCTTTGTCAACTCCCCGCCTACCTGCGGGAAAGGCCGGATTCCGAAATCCGCGAGGCGCCTTTCGGCGCGTCCCCCGCGGCCGAGTCCGCGAAGGGCGCGCCGCAGTCGCTGCGGGCGGCGCTTCTGGCGACGGAGAAACGGGAGATCCTGCGCGCGCTCGCGGACAGCGAAAACAACATCTCGCGCGCCGCGAAGCTGCTGCGCATCGGGCGGCAAAATCTACAGTATCGCATGAAAAAACTGGGCATTCGCGCGAAAGACGAGAGGGACCGCTCCTGAGCGGGCCCTTCTTTCGCGCGCGCCGGGCTTGCAGGTCCCTGTGCGGTAAGCAAAATTTTATGAAAATCTTATTTTTTACTACCCAAATGCCGCCAAACCGGTATATAATATGGTAAAAATAGAATACCCGCTTGCCGCACGCCCATGTAACATTTTTTATAAAATGTTACATGGGTCTTGCGCCTTGTGATTTCAACGGATTTTCATCCCCGCACACGCCGAGGCCCTTCCGCCCCGCGCCGTTGTGCGGTTTTTTTTCGTTGCAATTCCAAGGCCGTGCGCGCGATGTAACATTTTATAAAAAATGTTACATGCGTTTTGTGTCGCGTGGGGGCGTCGCCTCATGCCGCCCACCTTTTAACAGTGACACCGTTGCTTCTTTTTCCGAATTCAGACGTATATTTATTGATTTTATGACGCGTGTCGTGATATAATAAGCACAGCAATTGTTATATGAATCAAATATCGCGTCTTTTTTCGTTTTCGAACGAAAAAAGACGCGGGGAATCGCACAAAGCGCATATTTTACACTCACAGTATAGTATATATACCGCAAAGGTCGTCAAAATTCGCGCACGACAGCATTTTCGATTCAAAGCTTAAGCATATGCACATGTATAGTATAAGGAGCATTGGAAAACTTGACAACCTACGCATGTATGCTCGGCCTTCTTCTCCTTTCTATTATCGTGACGGTGTACCTGATCTTCGTCACCCTATGGCATTGCCGCAGTGAAAAGCGCAATTATTTCGTGCTGTCCGTGTTCGCCGTCTTTCTGTATCTCCTCGGTCATTTCTGCGAGCTGATCTCCTTCTCGACCGGCGGCGCGCTGACCGCGGTGAAAATCATGTACCTGGGCAGCTGCTCCCTGCCCGCGCTCTGCTTGTTCTTCGTCGCCGATTACTGTGATTTCGAATTGCGCGCAAAATACCTGAAGCCTCTGATCCTGATCCCTCCCGTCATCGGTCTGTTGATCGTGTGGACCACGGAGTACACCGGCTGGATGTACAGCGCGTACACCTTCGAGGCGGAGCGGCCCCTTTTGGGCCTGCAGATCGATGAAGGCCCCTTGTACTACTTCGTTTACGCCTATTCCGCAATCTATATAGCGGCCGGCTGCGCAATCCTGCTCAAAACGCTCCTGCAGCGCAAGGAGCAGTTCAAATCGCTGATCCTGCTGTTTGCGGTCCTGGTCGCGCCGCTGGCCGCGAACGGTATGTACATCCTCTGCACCGTCACCTTCAAGACCCCGCTCAGCAACATCAATTTCACGCCCTTTGCCATGATCGCCGCCATCGCCCTCTTCTATGTCAACATCATGCGCTACGATCTCTTCGACATCGTTCCGATGGCGTATTCGATGATCTTGGATTACATACGGGACGCCTTCGTGCTCGTGAATCCCGACATGAAATACATGGGCTCAAACAAAGCGGCCCGCCGGCTCTTTCCCGATCTGGACAATCTGCGGCGCGGCGCCGCCGTTTCGCGGATCGCGGGCTGGCCGAAGGAGCTTTTGCGCATCGCCGATTATTCGGAAGACCTCGGCGTGCGCTTCATGCAGACGGACAAGGACGGGGAGAATCGATATTTCAGCGCGCAGATCGACGCCATATTCGCGACGAAAAAGCAGCGCTTGCTCGGCTGGATCATCCTGATTCAAGACATCACAAGCTCGATTCAAATGATGAAGAAGCTCGAACAGGCCGCCTATACCGACGCCCTTACGGGGCTCTACAACAGGCGGCATTTCATGGAACTTGCCGCAATGCAATTCGAACGGGCAAAGCGGTCGGGCGCCGGCTGCCACGCGATGATGATGGATTTGGACTTTTTCAAAAACATCAACGACACCTACGGGCATTTGGCCGGGGATGCGGTGCTGCGAAAGGTTTCCTTCTGCATCAAGGAGATCGTGCGCTCTTACGACCTTGTTGCGCGCTACGGCGGGGAGGAATTCGTCGTGATGATATCGGATTCCGACGAGGAAACGGCCCTGCGGCTCGCCGAGCGCATCAGGATCCACGTTGAGGAGAACCCGTGCCGTTACGAGGATCACAGCCTGTCGATCACCTTCAGCATAGGCGTGGCCGCGAGCGAGGACGCCGATTCGTTTGAAACGCTGCTGCGATACGCGGACGAGGCCATGTACGTCGCCAAGAAGAACGGGAGGAACAGGGTTGCGTCGCACCGGGGCAGGCGCAAGTCGACCGCGGGCGAAACCCGGCGCGCGCAGCGGGAGCGCTGAGGCGCCAAGCCCGGTTACCGGCCCCATGGCGGCACTTCGCGCCGCCGCAAATCGTCCGTGAAAACAATATCGATGCGAGGGATGCTCCCGGTATGGGCCGGTAAATCAAATGCCTTCCCGGCAGTGTGAAAAAGTGTTTTCACACTTTCACAATCGGCTTCGTGCTCGCCGCGCTGATCAGGATCGTCGAGAGGTTGTGCAGCAGCGCCGAGGCGCCGGGCGTGATCAGGCCCGAAAGCCCAAGGAGAAGCAACGCCGTGTTGAAGGCGATGATGCCGCGGTAGTTGCGCGCGATGCGCCGCATGAGGCCGACGCTCAGGCGGCGCAGATAGAGCAGGTCGCGCAGGTCCGAGCGCAGCAGGGTGATATCCGCGACCTCCCGCGCGAGATCGGATGCGTCCTTCATCGCCACGGACACGTCGGCCTCCGCGAGTGCGGGGGAGTCGTTGACGCCGTCGCCGACCATGATAAGCTTCCGGCCTTCCGCCTTGCACGCGCGGACGACGCGGGCCTTCTCCTCCGGAAGCATCTGCGCGCAAAAGCGGGACAAGCCGAGCTGCCGGCCGATCTCCCGCGCGGAAAGCTCGCTGTCCCCCGTCAGCATGACAATCCGACGCAGGCCGGCCCGCCGCAGCGCGTCGATCACCTCGGGTGCCTCCTGCCGAAGCGTATCGTTGATGAACACCACGCCCGCGATCCTGCCGTCCACCGCCAGATAGACGGCGGAATCGCCGCCGGCCTCGCGGGCAATGCGCTCGTCTTGTTCGGGGCACATCGCAATCCCCTCGTCCTCGCAGACAAAATGCCGGCTGCCCACCACGACGCGCTTGCCGCGCAAGGCGGACGCGATGCCGTGTGCCACCACATACTCCACCCGCGCGTGCTCCTCCTCGTGCGGGAGGCCTTCCTCCCTCGCCTTTTTGACGATGGCGCGCGCAACGCTGTGTGGGAAATGCTCTTCCAAGCAGGCGGCGAGGCGCAGCACCGATTCGCGCGAATAGCCCTCAAAGGGCAGGACCTTGCTGACCCGCGGCATCGCAAGCGTCAGCGTGCCGGTCTTGTCAAACACGATGGTGTCGGCCGCCGCCACAGCCTCGAGATATCGACCGCCCTTCACCACGATGCTCCTGCCCGAGGCCTCGCGCATGGCGGAGATCACCGAAATCGGCGTCGCCAGCCGAATCGCGCACGAGTAATCGACCAGCAGGGCGAACACGGCCTTGTCCACGCTGCGCGTGCACAGAAACACGCCGGCGGCCAGCAGGAAATTGAACGGGACGATTTTGTCCGCCAGCTTCTCCGCGCGGCTTTGGGCGTCGGCCTTCAGATGCTCCGCATTGTGGATCAGCTCGACGATCCGGTGGATCCTGCTCTCGCCGCCGAGGGAGCTCGCTTCCACCGTGATTTCGCCTTCCTCCACGGCCGTTCCCGCGAATACGGCGCTCCCCTCCGCCTTGCGCACGGCGGCGGCTTCGCCCGTCATCGTGGATTGGTTGACCAGGGCCTCACCGCGACGCACCACGCCGTCGACGGGGATCACCGAGCCCGTGCGGACGATCACGCGCTCGCCCGTTCGCAGCTCGGACAGCTTGACGGGGACCGCCTCGCCGTCCCTGTCGATCCATACGGTATCCACGTGGAGCAGGAGGCTCTCCGCGAGCGCGTTTCTTGTCCTCCTGCGCGTGTATTCCTCCAGAAGATCGGACAGGCCGATCAGAAAGATGATCGAGGTCGCGGTCGTAAACTGCCCGCGCAGGACCGTCGCCCCGATGGCGGCGGCATCGAGCGCTTCCACCCCGAGGCGTCCGGCGCCGATTTCGCGCAGGGCACGCGATAGGAAAAGGCAGGCGCGCAGGACGCACCACGCCCTTTGGAAGGGCAGGGGAAGCAGCAGCTTGCGCAACGCGTGCTTCCCGACGGTCCATAAGAGCTTTCGCTTGAATTCCGCGTCCAAGAGAGCGGTGGCATCCCGTTCGCCTTCGGGCGCTCCGGCGAGCCCGCGCGGGTCGAGCTCCCGCGCAAAACGCAAAAGCGCGTCCCTGTCGCCGCGATAATGCAGGAGAACGCTGCCCGTGCGCCGTGAGATTTCCGCCTTCTCCACGCAGGGCAGGGCCTTGAAGGCGGCGACCGCCGCCGCGCGCTGCCCCTCCGTGAACGCGTCGCGCCCGCAGCGCAGCCGGATGCGTCCCTTGCCGTCGCTCGCTATCGTGTATCGCATGGATCTTAAACCTCGTTTTCCTCCGCCTTCTCGCCTTGGGCCTTGCTCTTCGCCCGCTCCTTTGCCTCGCAATAGATGTCCTGCGCGTCCTCGCGTATTTCCTCGAACGCGCAGAGGGCGTCGTTTTGCAATTGCATGCCCTTGGCGACCGCACAGACGGCGGCCCGCCTGACGCGCGCGCTCTTCAGCAGTCTGGGCGCGATCAGCGCCGCCGCCGCGCCGCCGACAAACGCAAGCAGACTGCCGCTCTCCAACAGTTTTTTTACCTCACTCATGATGCCTCCTCCTCGCATGACGCACCGGCGCCATGCCTCTCCTTTCCGTGTTTCTCAAGCCGTATGAACGAACGAGCAAATGTGCCAATCGAGGCGACCGGCGGCGCGGGGAGCAAAGCCGGTGACCGGCCGCGTTCATTAGCTTTTGCTAACAATTAAATATATCGCATTTCGGGGTAAATGTCAACAGTTCATTGAAAATTTCCGCGAAATTTAATTATTGAATTATTGACATGCATGCGCGAGGGTGTATACTCTAAGCATGCGGTCAAAACCGGAGGATAGGAAAGACGATATGTGGCATAATACGGGCGATGCGGACGTTATGTCCTACTCGGACGACATGGAACGGACGGACCCCACTCTGATGAACGACGTGCTCGCGGCCGCGCGCGCCGTGGATTTCACGGCCTTCACGCGCGACGCCGTGCTGCGCGCCTTGGACGCGCCGCAATGCGCCCCCGCGGATTTCGCGGCCCTGCTTTCTCCCGCCGCGGCACCCCTGCTTGAAGAACTCGCGCTGCGCGCGCGCCGGGAAACGCGGGCGCGCTTCGGCAACGCCGTATCCCTGTTCACGCCCCTCTATCTCGCGAACCACTGCGAAAACGAATGCGTTTACTGCAACTTCAACCGCCGCAACGCCATCGACAGGGCGCGCCTCGACGCGGCGGAGATCGAAGCGGAAATGCGCGCAATCGCGCGCTCGGGCCTCGAGGAGATCCTGCTGCTCACGGGAGAGAGCCACCGCATGTCGGATGTCGCCTACATAGGCGCGGCCTGCGAGATCGCGCGCGGGTATTTTCGCACGGTCGGCCTTGAGGTGTACCCGATGGACAGCGCGGACTACGCCGCGCTGCGCGCGCGGGGCGCGGACTTCGTGACCGTGTTTCAGGAGAGTTACGACACGGCGCGCTACAGCGCGCTGCACCCGGGCGGACGCAAGCGCGTATTCCCCTATCGCTTCAACGCGCAGGAGCGCGCGCTTCTCGGCGGTATGCGCGGCGTCGGCTTCGCGGCCCTCCTCGGTCTCGCGGATTTCAGGCGGGACGCCTTTGCGACGGGCCTGCACGCCCTGTTCTTGCAGCGAAAATATCCGCACGCGGAGATCGCGCTGTCCTGTCCGCGTCTGCGTCCCATCGCGGGCGCGGGCGGAATCGAGCCGCAGGCGGTGAGCGAGGCCGAACTGCTCCGGGTCATCTGCGCCTACAGGCTCTTCCTCCCTTTCGCGAGTATCACGATATCGAGCAGGGAGAACGCGCGTTTTCGCGACAATGTCGTCGGTATCGCCGCCACGAAGATATCGGCCGGCGTGGATGTCGGCGTCGGCGGGCGCACGGGAAAGGCCAAGGGCGGCGAGCAGTGGACCGTGGCCGACGGTCGCTCCGTTTCGGAGATCCGCGCGATGCTGCTCTCGCGCGGCCTACAGCCCGTCATGAGCGAGTACATCCGTGTTTGAGATCATCGCGGTGACGAACCCGCGGCTCTGCGCGGGGGATTTTTGGGAACGGCTCGACGCCGTGGCCGCGGCGGGCGTTTCCGCGATCCTCCTCCGCGAGAAGGCGCTTTCGCCCGCGGCGTACGCGGCATTCTTCGCGCGGGCGCGCGAAATCTGCGCGCGGCGCGGGACCCCGCTCATCGCGCACGGACGCGCCGGCCTCTCGTGCGGACGCGGCGCGGACCGCGCCGGTCTGCATCTGCCCTTTGCGGACTTCGCGGCGCTTGCGGCGCGGGCGGACGGCGACGGGCTTTTGCCGGGCGTCCGCTTGGGCGTTTCCGTGCATTCGACGGACGAAGCCCTCCGCGCGGCCTCCCGGGGCGCGGCCTACGTGCTGGCCGGCCACATATTCCAAACGGAGAGCAAGGCGGCGCGCGCGCCGCGCGGCCTCCGCTTCCTCTTTGAACTGTGCGAGCGCCTGCCCATTCCCGTCTACGCCATAGGCGGCATATCGGAGGAAAACATCGCACAGGTCAGGCAGACAGGCGCCGCCGGCGCCTGCCTCATGTCCTCTTTCATGTCCTGCGCCGATCCCGCCGCGCACCTGAAAGCCCTGCGAAACAATTTATTTTAAATCACATGGGACATTTCCCCCTCGCCGATTGTATAGTATAAAGACGCCGAAACAGAGGGAGGTAAACGCATGGCAGAGCAAGCGCCGCCGTCGGCGGAGGACGACTTGGCCGAAACGTACCGGCGGCACGTGGATACGATCTACGGCCTGTGCTTCTTGTACCTGCGAAACGCCGCCGACGCGGAGGACGCCGTCCAGTCCGTGTTTCTGAAGCTCCTGCAAGCCCAAAAGACCTTCTGCGATCACGGGCACGAAAGGGCCTGGCTGATCGTAACGGCGAAAAACCACTGTCGAAACGTGCTGAAACATTGGTGGCGGCGCCGGCGCGCGGATTTGCGGGAGTTGCCTCTTGAGGCGGACGGAAACGCCGGCGTGCCGGTTTCGGACGCGCTCGCAAGCCTGCTCGCCCTGCCCGAGAAGTACAAGACCGTCCTGTATCTCCATTATTTTGCGGGCTACACGACGAGGGAGCTTGCGTGCATGCTGAAGCGCAACGAGAGTACGATCCGCACGCAGCTCGCGCGCGGACGGGAGCGGTTGCGGATCGATTTGGAGGAGGATAACAATCATGAATGAAAGAAGAACCCGCGAATTGTTTGAAGCGCTGACGCCCACGGCAAAACAGCGGGCCGGGATGCTTCGCGGCATCTTGGCAAAGAGCGCGACGGACGCCGCCCGCAAAACCCCGAGGCGATTTTCACCGCGCGCCCTGCCCGCTTCCGCCGTGATCTGCTTCGTCCTACTCCTTACCGGAGCGGCTGCGGCGG
>JAITLA010000277.1 GCA_031278145.1 Eubacteriales Family XIII. Incertae Sedis bacterium | reverse complement strand
ATCAACAAAAATCATAGACTGATGTACGATTTGAAGTATACGATCCGCGTGGTTTGCATGGAGGACTACGAAGAGATCACAAACAGCGATGAGTACATCGGTTTTATTTTTGGGATAATCAGTTCGGATCACGACATCGAAGCCATCTTCATCGACAGCATATTGAAGCATGCGGATGTCAGCAAGGAGGACATACCGGAATTCCTCGACAGGCTTGCGAAGATATCCGAGAAATACGAAATAGAGGTCGTCGTCAGCCTGAGCGCGCAGCCCGAGGAGCTTGGCGACGCCATTCGGCATTTCACGGTGCTGAACGAAAAGGACCTCGCCGCGGGCTGAGGGCGCTTCGGGAGGATGCTTGTCTTTTGGGATATCGACGGCACGCTCATGAGCTGCGGAAGCGACGGAACCAAGGCGCTGAACCGGACCTTTCTCGAGCTGCACGGGACGGAGAACGCCTTCCTGCGGGCGGGCATAGGCAGCGCGCTCGATTTCACGATCCTGCACCGCATCGCTGCGGAATGCGGCATAGAGGACTTCGACAAGGACGCCTTCGTGCCCGCTTACGCGTCCAACCTGAAGCGCATCCTCGATGGGAACGAGAGCAAGCGCGTCATGCCCGGCGTCGTCGCGCTTTTGGAATACGTGCGCGGACGCGCGGGCCGGATGAACCTTTTGCTGACGAGCAACCTGCGGGCCGGCGCGGAGGCCAAGCTGCGCTCCGTGGGCCTGTGGTCCTACTTCGCGGACGCGCCCTGCGGCGGCTTCGGGGACGCGCCCGGCGAGAAATGGGACGCGGCGCCGGCGGCGCTCGCGGAGGCCGCGGCGTTTTTGGGGCGGCCGCTTCTGCCGCGCGACTGCCTTATCATCGGCGACGGGGTCTACGATATTCGCTGCGCAAAGCGCATCGGCGCGCGGCACATCGCCGTCGCGACGGGCTTTACCCCCATCGGAACCCTGGCTGCGGAGGCGCCGGAATATCTGTTCGCGGATCTCGCGGACACGGCGCGCGTCGTCGCGGCGATGAACGGCGCGCCCGTCGCATGCGATTGACGGCGGCGCCAATCCCCCGTTGTCACCTTCGGCGCTTCAAGTTTGGATTGATCCAAATCGAGGCGAAGTGCGAGAATCCGGTATGACAACCACCGTAAACCTGCGGGATTTTCGAAGAGCGTTCGCGGACAGGACGCCGGGACCGCTCGACGGATACGATGTCTTTTCGGTGCTGGTGCCGCTCGTGGAGCGGGACGGCGAGCTCTTTCTGCTCTACCAGCTGCGCGCGGAAACCCTGCGGCGGCAGCCCGGCGAGGTCGCCTTCCCGGGCGGCCGGGTGGAGGCCGGCGAAACGCCCCGCGCCTGCGCGATCCGCGAAACGACGGAGGAGCTCGGCATCCCCCGCGAGAGCATAGAGGTCATCGGCGAGCTCGATTACATACACGGCTATAGCGACTTCATGCTGTACGCATTTTTGGCGGCGGTCGCCGACGCGGATTTTGCGCGCAGCGCGAACCGCGCGGAGGTGCAGGAAGTGTTTTCGGTCCCCGTGTCCTTCTTCCTCGAGAACGAGCCCGAGATATACCGCTACGAGGTGGCGCCGCGGATCGGCGACGATTTCCCCTACGACAGGATACGGCAGGGGGGCGCCTACAGGTGGCGCACGGGCCGGGCGACCGTGCCCATATACGACTACGAAGGCCGCGCGATCTGGGGGCTCACGGGCCGCATCACGCTGCAGCTCATAAATATATTGAAAAATTCCATGAAGTAATTGTCACCGGCATCATAAGGTGATACAATATGTTCCATACCGATAGAGCGTGAGGACAAGCTCGCAAGCGATGCGTCAAAGCCATTCGCCCGCATGTTTTTTGCGTGCAAAAAACAGAAAAAAGGGGAGAGATATGACTTTGATCAAGGAGATGCCGGAGCTTGAGCGTCCGCGGGAAAAGATGACGCTTCTCGGCGCGCACATGCTTTCCAACGCCGAGCTTCTGGCCGTGCTGCTCGGGACGGGCACGCGGTCGCAGTCCGCGACCGCGCTGGCGAACAGGATACTGTCCCTGACGCCGGAGGGCATCGCGTATCTGTCGGAATGCGCGCCCGAGGAACTGTCGCGCGTGTCCGGCGTGGGCATCGCGAAGGCCTGCCGCATAAAGGCGGCGGTCGAGCTGGGCAGGCGCCTCGCGATGAATCCGAAGAGCAGGCGCGTCCACATCGGCTCGCCGCAGGAAGTGGCGGCGCTGTTCGCGGAGGGTATGCGACATCTGAAGCAGGAGAGCTTCAAGGCCCTGCTGCTGAACGTCAAGAATGAGATCGTGGCGATAGAGGAGATTTCCGTCGGAAGCATCAACACCTCGCTCGCCGAGCCGCGCGAGGTGTTTCGATCCGCGATAAAGCGAAGCGCCGTGTCGATCATCCTCGCGCACAACCACCCGAGCGGCAACCCGGAGGCGAGCCCCGCCGACATCGAGGCGACGAAGCGCCTGATTGCCGCAGGGGAGATTCTGGGCATAGCGGTGATCGACCACATCATCATAGGCGACGGGAGCTTTGTCAGTATGCGACAGAAGCGATTGCTGTGACCCTTCCGCGCTAAGGTCGCGCCGTGTCGCGCGCGATAAGCTCAATCAAAAGCTTAACCAAAGGAGAATAGAAACAGAGAATGCTGTTCAACAAGGATATAGGAATCGATCTCGGGACCGCCAATACGCTGATCTACATAAAGGGCAAGGGCATCGTGGTGAACCAGCCCTCCGTGATCGCCGTCGATACGGGCCTGCGCAAGATACTGGCCGTGGGACGCGAGGCGAAGGACATGATCGGAAAGACGCCCGAGCACATCAGGGTCGTGCGGCCGCTGCAGGACGGCGTCATCTCGGATTTTGAGATGACGGCGAACATGCTGCGGGTGTTCCTGAAGGGGATATTGGACGGCGCGGGGATCTTGACGCGCATACGCATCGTGGTCGGCGTGCCCTCGGGCGTCACGGAGGTGGAGAAGCGCGCCGTGGAAGAGGTGATACGGCAGATGGGCGCGCGGGACGTGTTCATACTCGACGAGCCCATGGCCGCCGCGATAGGCTGCGGCCTGCCCGTGGACGACCCCATGGGCTGCATGATAGCCGACATCGGCGGCGGGACCTCGGACATCGCGGTGATCGCCCTCGGCGGCATCGTGACGAGCACCTCCCTGCGCCACGCGGGCGACAAGCTGAACGAGGCCATCATCGCCTACATGCGGCGCTCCTACGATCTCCTTGTTGGGGATCGGACCGCGGAGGAATTGAAGATCGCAATCGGCTGCGCCTACATAGACGACGGCGCGGACGAGGACGAGAAGCTGCTCTATCTCGACGCCAAGGGCCGCGACATCATCACGGGGCTGCCCAAGATCATCAAGGTGTCGTCCAAGGAGATACACGAAGCCTTGGAAGAGCCCATAGGCGTGATCATAGACGGCGTCAAGAACACCCTGGAACATACGCCGCCCGAGCTGGCGGCCGACATCGTGAGCCACGGCATGGTGCTCTCCGGCGGCGGCGGCCTGATTCGCGGGCTGGACAAGCTGATCACGCGGCATACGGGCTTGCAGGTGTTCATCGCCGAAAACGCGCTCGAGGCCGTGGCCGAGGGCACGGGCAAGAGCCTGAAAAACATCGAAAAATTGGAGCGTTACTCCAGCAAAAAGCTGCTGAAATAACAGGGCCTTCCTTTGCGCGGCCCTTTTGCCGCGCGGCGGGATTCCCGGAAAACGACAGAACAGCCATGAGATGGATACGGAAGCACACCGGAGCAAGCACGATCATCGCGGTTTTCGCCGCCTTACTCATTCTTGTTCTGGTTTCATACCAGACCTTCGGAGAGAGCAACATCCTCGGCAGAGCGGCCGGGCGCGCGCTCGGCGCGATGCAGGCGCCCTTTGCGCGGGCGGCGCGTTTTCTGGACGAGCGCTTTTCCGTCTACCTGCTCTCAAACGAGCTCGTGCGGGAGAACGAGCGGCTCAGGACGCGCGTGGAGGAACTCGAGCGCGAGCTGAACGAATCGCGGCTTTCGGACGCGGACCTCGTCGATCTCGAAAAGCTGTCCGAGGCGCTGAATTACGCGGATCTCGAGGGCGACTACGCGCTCGTCACCGCAGACGTGATCGGGCTCGACAAGTCGAGCGGCTTCAACATCTTCACGATCAACGCCGGCGCCGCGGACGGCGTTTCGAGTGATTCCGTCGTGATCGACGGCGACGGCCTGATCGGGCGCGTGATGTCGGCCGGCGAGCACACGGCCAAGGTGATCTCCGTCGTGGACGAAACCAACAAGGTGGGCTTTCAGGTGTTCAGAAACCTCGAATGGCTTGGCATGCTGCACGGCGACGGCAACGGCAAGCTCACGGGCTATATGCTGGACGAAACCGCCGCGGTGCGGGAGGGGGACCGCCTTATCACCTCCGCAATCGGCGGATTTTATCCCCCCGGCCTCACAATCGGCAAGGTGACGAGCGTCGAATGGAACCACGATTCCCCGCTCAAGACGGTGCATGTGGAGCCGGCGGCCTACTTCAAGAGCATTCGGAAGGTGACGGTGTTGCTATGAGGCTGCGTTACGCGATCCCGATCTTCCTCGCGGCCTTCGTCATACAATCCACGATGCTGCGCTACATCGCGGTATACGACGTGGCCCCGAACGTCCTGCTCTGCCTCGTGATCGTGTTCGCCTTCCTGTACGAGGAGCCCTTCGGCCTCGTGTTTGGCGTGATCTTCGGCATCCTCCGGGATATCGAGTTCGGGCTGTACGTCGGGATTTCCGCCGTGTCGCAGATGGCCGCCGCCCTGCTCGTGATGCGGATCAAGCGCTACCTGAACCACGAGCTCCTGCTCCCCGCCCTGGCGGCCGGGCTGGCCGGCACGCTTCTGAACAACGCCGTGTATTGGGGCGTCTACAAGTTGGCGGGGATACCGCACACGCTGCTTTACATACTCGGCCTGCAGCCCGTGTCGATAGCCTACAATCTGCTGTTTGTGATGATCCTCCACCTGATCCTCCGCCGCGGGGTCATCCGGCACAGGAAGGACCGCGAATACAAAGGCGGTTTCAAGGAAGCGAAAGGCTTTATAATGAAATGAAGTGGATCAAACCGCGCGACAACCAGATCATGCTGCTCACCGCCGTCCTGATGGCCGCGCTGATCCTGCGGCTCTTCGTGCTGACGGTGCTGCAACACGACGAGTGGACCTCCGCCGCCGACGACAACGACATGCGGAGCATCTACACGGTCGCGCCGCGCGGGGAGATCTATGATCGCTACGGCCGGCTTCTGGCCGGGAATCTGCCGAGCTTCACGGTGCAGTTCAGCCGGGGCAATATGCGGGACGAAGAGCTGAACGACACGGCCGCGCGCCTGATCGAGATACTGGAGAAGAACGGCGAAACCTACATCGACAATTTCCCCATCGTCCACGAGAGCGGCGGCTTCAAGTACCGGCATCAGACGGAGATAGAGGAATGGCTGCTCTCGCAGGGCATGCCCGCGGATTTTTCGGCGGAACAGGCCTTCGACGAAATACGCCGCAGGAACAACATCGACGCGGATCTGGACCCCTATGAAGCGCAGCTCGACATGCAGAAGCTCGGCGTGACGCCGCCCATCTCCGTCGTTCACATGAACTACACCAAGGATATGGACAAGGCGGCCTTCCTGCAGCGCTACGGCCTCGAAACGAGCATCTCCGCGCGCGACGCCTTCCAAGCGATCCGCGATTACTTTGCGATAGACGAAAGCCTTTCCGTCGTGACGGCGCGCAAGCTGATCGTATTGCGCAACGAGTTGAAGCTGCTCGGCTACCGGCAGTACATCCCCGCGAGCATCGCGACAAATGTTTCGGACGATACGGTCATGCAGATCGAGGAGATGGGCAACGGCCTCAAGGGCGTCAGCATCGTGACGGAAACGATCCGATACTACCCCAACGGCAACGCGGCGAGCCACGTGCTGGGCTATATGGGCAAGATATCCGAATCCTTGAAGGCGCGCTACGTGGACGAGCTGGGCTACAGGCCCACGGACATGATCGGCCTCGACGGCGTGGAGAACAGCCTCGAAAGCACGCTCAAGGGCAAGGACGGCATCAAGGAGGTGCAGGTCAATTCACACGGCGAGTTGAAGAAGGTGATCAGCGAGCAGGTGGCGGAGAAGGGCAAGGACGTCTATCTCACCATAGACCTTTCCCTGCAGCGGGCCTGCGAGAGCATCCTCGCCGAGGGGCTCACGCGCCTGCGGAACGGCGAAACCTTTGAGAGCGAATGGGGGGATTATACGTACAGGGATGCGCAGCCCAACGCGAACGTCGGCTCCGTCGTCGTGCTCGACGTGAAAACCGCGGAACCGCTGGCCATCGCCAACGTGCCGAGCTTCGATCCGAACCTCTTCGCGACGGGCATCGGCAACGAGGACTGGAACGCCCTGCAGAGCCAGAACCCGCGCGATCTGCTCGCGCCCCTGCCGCTCTACAACGTGGCGACGCGCACCGCCGTGCAGCCGGGCTCCACCTTCAAGCCCATAACGGCCATCGCGGCCCTCGAATCGGGCCTGAATCCGAACATGCGCCTCTACGACGGCGGCTTCGTGACGGTTGGGAACAGGCCCTACAAATGCCTCCTGTACAGCACGAGCGGACGCAGCCACGGCAGCGTGAACCTCTATGAGGCGCTCGAGGTGTCGTGCAACTACTATTTCTTCGACATCGCGACGGGCATGGACTTCTATCGGAACAAGCCGCTTTCCTACAGGGGCGCCATCGATATCGACAAGATCACCTCCTACGCGGAGCAGTTCGGCCTCGGGCAATACACGGGCATAGAGCTGTCCGAAACGGCCGCCGGCGTGCCGAACGCCGCGAAGAAGATGGAGATGACGAAGGCCCTCCTGAAGCGCCACCTGTACGACAACGCGGAGGAATACTTTACGCGGGAATACCTGAACGACGCCGCGCTGCTGGGCGGCAGCATAGAGGAAATCGTAAGCTGGGCGGACGAAAACCCGAAGCGCGCCGAGATCATCGCGCGCATGCAGGACATGGGCATAGAGGCGGATCAGATCAATCGCGTCGCGGACACCTGCAAATCCACCTACTTCAACTTCGCCCAATGGACGACGGGCGACGAGCTGAACATCTCGATAGGGCAGGGGGAGAACGCCTACACGCCCCTGCAGGTGGCGAACTACATCGCGACCATAGGCAACGGCGGGGTCAAGAACAAGGTCAGCCTCGTGCGGGCCGTCGAGGGCGAGGGGATCCGCGAGAAGGAGCCCGGCGTCAAGGTGACGCTCAGCGACGACGGCTTCCTCGACGACGTGATAGAGGGCATGAAGCGCGTCGTGAGCGGCTCGCGCGGCAGCCTGTACAGCCAGTTCGCGGGCCTGCCCGTTTCCGTCGCCGCCAAGACGGGGACCGCGCAGAAGAGCGGCTACATCCAGCCCCCGGACGAGGTGGAATACATCAAGGAGCACCTGTCCGGCATCGACGCCGGCCTGGATTGGGAGAGCGTCGAGGCCGAAATGAACAGGCTCATGGCGCAGCTGCCCGACATCTACACGTCCAAAAATAAAGCGGTTCGCCGGGCGGTCGTCAACCTGAGCGGCTACAGCGCCGCGATGGCGGAGGAACGCATGGATGCCTTCAAGGACAGCTACAGGCCCTTCTCGTGGGTCGTGGCGCTCGCGCCGGCGGAGGATCCGCATATCGCGGTCGCGGTGCTCGTGTTTCAGGGCAACAGCTCGCTGAACGCCGCGCCCATCGCGAAGGAGGTCATCGCAACCTACATGGCGCTTGAAAAGCAGTACCGGGACCACAATCTCGGTACGACAGTCGATTGAGGAAACGGAATTGGGTAAAATCATCATCTCCGCATCGGGAAAGGGTGGCGTGGGCAAGTCGATATTCACGGTGAACCTCGGCGCCACCCTCGCGGAACGGGGCGTGAAGGTCGTCATGATCGACATGAACCTCGGCTTGCGAAATCTGGACATCTATCTGGGCCTCGAGAACAAGGTCATCTTTGACGTGGCGGATGTCCTGGGCGAGCTGTGCAGCCATCGCCGCGCCCTGCTGCGCGACAGGCGCTTCCCCTGCCTCCACATGATCCCGGCGACCCAGGACAGGCGCAAGTTCACCTTCGGCAGAGAGGTCGTGGCCGGCTTCTACGCGCGGCTGCGCGAGAGCTACGACTATGTGCTCGTGGACGGGCCCGCGGGCGTGGGCCGGGATATGGCGCTGGCGGCCGCGGGCAGCGACATCGCCGTGATCGTGACGACGCTGGAGCATGTTTCGCTGCGCGACGCGGATGCGACGGATCGCCGCCTCTCGGAGGCGGGGGTGGCCCGGCGCGCCTGCGTGCTGAACAAGGTGAACCGCGACCTGATGCAGAGCGGCCTCTTCCCGGGCTTTGAGGATGTGTCCGCGCGCGTGCGGCCGCCGCTCATAGGCATCATCCAATACGACGAGAACATCAATATCTCCGCCAATTGCGGGCTTCCGATTGTCTGTCAAAGGGGCAGCTATATCGAAGAAAACTTCAATCGGATCACGGACCGCCTGCTCAGCCTCTGATGAATGGTAACGAAGACAAGCCTCGATGCAAAAAGGAGTGAACACCCATGCGCCCGTTCGGAAAAATCTTATCGTCCCTTTTCGCGCTCTGCCTCTTGCTTTCCGCGTTCCCCGCGCCGCTTTTCGCGGACGACGGGCCTGCGGCGAAGGGCCCCGACGCATCCTGCGTCCCCGGGGAGCTGATCGTCGTATTTGACGAGAGCGTGAGCGAGCGCGCGGCCGAAAACCTGATCGACGACTCGGAGGGCGCGCTGCTGGACCTCCTCGCGCTCCCGAACGAGGAAGCCGTGGTCGCGCTCGTGGAGCTGCCCGCGGATCTGACGGTGGACGAGGCTGCGGAGGCCTTCTCCGACAACCCCCTCGTGGACTTTGCCCAGCCGAATTACCTCTACACGCTCGCCGACGCCGCCGCGCCCGTCGCGCCCTTTGCGGACGAAAGCGCCGCCGATCTCCAATGGCACCTCGCCGACATCGGCGTGCCCGCCGCCTGGGATTGGATCGATGGATATTCCGGCCGCGATCCCGTGTACGTCACCGTGCTGGACAACAGCGCCTATCCGGGGCACGCCGATCTCACCGCAAACATAGCCACGGACTTGGCCCGCGATTTCAGCCGGGCGCCGGCGGTGCTGCCGTATCCCACCACCGGCTACGAGGCGCACGGCACGCACGTGGTCGGCATCATAGGCGCCACGGCAAACAACGGCATGGGCCCGGACGGCGTCGCGGCCGGCAAAAAGAACAACATCGTGAAGGTCATTCCCCTCAACGTATTCCAAAGCAACGGTGCCACGACGCAGGCCCTTATCGGCGCGATAGACTACGCCGTGCGGGAAACGAAGACCAAGGTGATCAACATGAGCCTCGGTTACGTCGGCGAGAGGGATCTCGCGCTGGAGCGCGCGGTGAACGGCGCGGTTTCGAGCGGCGTCACCGTCGTGTGCGCGGCCGGAAACAGCGACGGCAGCGCGGAGATGCCCTATACGGTCTGGCCCGGCGATTTCGACGCCGTCATCGGCGTCGTGAACCTCAACAGGACCGGCCGGCGCGACGGTTCTTCAAACTACGGAGAGGCGAAGGACATCTCCGCGCCCGGGACCGATATCTACGGCACGGTGAGCTCGGCCGCGGGCAGCAACGCCTACGCGCGCCTGACCGGCACCTCCATGGCCGCGCCCGTCGTCGCGGGCGTCGCCGCGATGATGCTGTACGTGAACCCCAACCTGTCGCCCGCGGACGTGATGTCCATCCTGCGGACAACGGCGACGCCGCTCGCCGACCCGACGGCCGCGGGGGGCAAGGTGAACGCGGCCGCCGCCGTGCAGGCGGCCGCGACCGCAGAGGGCAACTCCATGCTCACGGGCACGGTGGCGATAGAGATACCGAACGGCGGCCCTTACTATGGACAGACGCTTACGGCCAACGTGACGTCGCTCAATGCCGGCATGGACGCGCTCTCCTATCAGTGGGAGCGCGACGGTCTGGCGATAGCGGACGCGACCACGCGGACCTATACGGTCACGGGCGCGGACATCGGGCATAAGCTTTCAATCACGATCAAGGCGTCAAGCCACATGGGCGGCCTGACGAGCGCGCCCACCGCCGCCGTCACAAAGGCCCCGGCGCCGGAGCTCGTTTGGCCCTCCGCCGCGTCCATCCCCTACGGACAGCCGCTTTCTGCGGCGGCGCTTTCGGGCGGTTCTACGGAGTACGGCGGCTTCGCGTGGGCGGAACCCGCGCACGTGCCGGACGCGGGGATCGACGCCTACGACGTGATCTTCACGCCGAGCGCGGAT
>JAITLA010000268.1 GCA_031278145.1 Eubacteriales Family XIII. Incertae Sedis bacterium | reverse complement strand
GATCGTGTCGGTCGTGTCCGGGCTCGCCTTTCTCGTTTCGGACAGCGGCGGCGTGGGGATGATACGGCAGATCGCGGGCTGGGTGTTCATCATATGGGGTATCCACAAGGGCTTTTATCCCTTCGTTCTGCCGGATTTCTACGCTTTGGAATCGAATTACATGAGCTCCATCGTCATGATCAACGCCGTGAACATGGCCGTCATCCTGAGTTATCTGGAGCAGAGCAACCGGCTTCTGCTCGAAAAAGAGGTGCAGTACCGCGTGCTTGCGGAGGCCTCGGAAGAACGGCTTTCCAACATGGAAATCATGAGAAAGCGTTTCCTCGCCAGCGTTTCGCACGAGCTGCGCACGCCCATCACGGCCATTGTCGGGAATCTGTCGATCATCACGGACGGCCTCGCGGACACGCCGGAGGACAGCAGGCGCTACGCGAAGCTTTCACTCGAAAAGCTGCTGACGCTGAACGCGCTCATAGAGGATTTGCACGAGATTTCGACAAAGGAAGCCCTGAGGCTGCGCTTGAACAGGGAGATGACGCGCGTCGACGAATACATCACCTCCCTCAACGAGAAATTTCGCGGCGAAACAAACGATTCCTCCATACGGATACGCTTCCTCACGGCCTGCAAAAGGCAGGGGGGCGCCTGCCCCTCCGTCATGATAGACAGGCTCAGGATAGAGCAGGTGCTGCGCAACCTGATCGGCAACGCCGTGAAGCACATCGACGGGATCGGCAAGGTTACGATAAGCTGCGCCTGCGCGCAAAACGGCGAGGCGGACCTTCCGGACGGCGACTTCGCGCGCATCTGCGTGGCGGACACGGGCACGGGCATCGCCGCGGACGATCTGCCTTACATATTCGAGATGTTTTACAAAAAGCCGAACGCGAAAGGCGTCAAGGGGACGGGCCTCGGCCTGACCATATCGAAGGAGATCATACAATCGCACGGCGGGGACATCCAGGCGCGCAGCCGGGTGGGCGAGGGCGCGGTCTTCACGATAAAACTCCCGATATCGCGATAGGAAAGCGCCCACGAAACACGGAGGAGGACGGAGCTTTGCAAGCTTACGCGGACAAGAAAGAGCATATACTGGTCGTCGACGACGACAGCGACATCTTGAATTTCCTGAAGGTGTACATCGAGAGTGAGGGCTATCGCTTCTTCGCGGCCGGCGACGCCGACGAAGCCTTTGCGGTCCTGGAAGCCCGGCCCATAGACCTGATCATCCTCGACGTGCTGCTGCCGCACAAGAACGGCTTCGACATCTGCTTCGAGCTGCGCGAGAAAACCAAGGCGCCGGTCATATTTCTGAGCTGCAGGAACGAAGAGCCGGATATCATCATGGGCCTGTCGGCGGGCGCGGACGATTACATCACAAAACCCTTCCTGCCGGGCGAGCTCATGGCGCGGATCCGCTCAAACCTGCGGCGCTCCACGACATACGCCGACGAGCGGGACCATATCGTGACCTGGCGCGGGATCGAAGCCAATCTCATGACGCGCGAAACCACCGTGGGCAAGACCGCCGTGAAATTGCTGCCCAAGGAGTTCGACATCCTCACGCTCTTCCTGCAAAACCCCGGCCGCGTCTTCGCGAAGGAAGAGATCTTTCAATACATCTGGAAAGACAGATTTTTTGAGGGGGACATCAATACGCTGACGGTGCATATCAGCAACTTGCGAAAGAAGATAAGCATCGGCGACACCCATCCCAAGATCGTCGCGATCAAAGGCATAGGCTACAAGCTGACGGACTGAGGCGGCGCGTGCCGGGATCGCGGGCGCGCGGGATGCGGGCGATCCCCGCGCTACAGACCCGCCTTGAGCCTCGCAAGCTCGGCGTCTACGTCGGAATCCGTCGCCGCGTCATACGACTTCGCGAGCTTTTCCGCGGCGTCCCCGATCTCGCCGTTCAGCTCGGACGCGGCCTGCGCGCGGTTCAACCGTTCGTCCGCCTTGCTTTCCATATCGCCGAACTTGCCGCCTATCTCGGAGGCCTTGCTCAGCGGATCGCCGATCTTGTTGACCTTCTCCACGGCCTTCGCAATCGAAACCGTTGACTTGATCCGCGCCTTGCGGCTCTCGAGCTCGCCGATGTCCGACACGAGCTTGTTGTGCATCTCCTTCATCTTGGCCGCGTTGTCCGCCGCGACGCGCAGATTGCTTTCGAGCGCGGCCGCCTTGGCTTCGAGGTCCTTGTACTTCTTGATGAAGACGCGCGCGTCTTCGTCGCTGCCGGCCTTGACGGCCTTCTCGGCGAGCTCCTTGAATTTTTCGATCTCCGCCTTGTTCGCGTTGAAGTCCGCTTCGGCCTTCTTCTCCAGCGCCATGATGTTGACCGTTTCCTTCTTGACCGCGGCGAGGCTCTCCTTCATGTCGATAAGGTACTGATCGATCATCTTTGCGGGGTCCTCAACCTTGTCGAGCAAGGCGTTGATGTTGGCCTTCATAACGGTGCCGAATCTTTCCAAAATACCCATGCTGAATCCTCCTTGTTTTGTGTGCAATCTAAAAATCGTATTTTTTGGCCGCCCTGTCCGCCTCATCCTCCGTCTTGAAGGCATCGCTCTCGTCTATCGGCGTGTTCAATATCTCCGCGTTGAGCCGTTTGCGTTCGTTTGTCCGCTTCACCATGGTGACGACGAACAGGCAGACGACGATCAGCGCGATCAGCCCCACCGCCGCAAAGAGCAGGATCCGGCTTGTCGGCACGGTCTTGCTCATGATCCTGTCCGCCGCGTCCGTGAACACCTTCGCAAAATAGCCTTCGTCGTCGTAATCGCCGTAATAATACCGCTCGAAGTAATGCATCAGGATGTCGCAGGCCTCCCGGTCGAGCACCGTGCGGGCCGCGGCGCCCACGATGTAGTATATATCGTAAACGCCGGAATAAGGCTCGAAAAACAAGATGACGATGTGGCCCTCGTCGGCGATCTCCGCGTCGTACAGCGCGTTCAGCGCGGCCTCCGCCTCCTCGTCCGAGATCGCGGTCCCACCGT
This sequence comes from Eubacteriales Family XIII. Incertae Sedis bacterium, assembly GCA_031278145.1. Next base: position 1,300 of record JAITLA010000268.1, on the reverse strand, counting down.
CCACGGAATCGGCGATCCACAGGTAGGGAAAGACGCCCGTCTTGTCGCGGAAGTGGCGCATCGCCCGCTCCACCTCGCCCACATTGCCGATCCAATGGGCGTCGTCCTTCAGATACGCGGTTTCGAGCGCGAGGCCCTCCGGCAGCGGCGTCCTTTGGTAGGTGGACGCGGGAGCGGCCGCCACGGAGGCATACCTGAGAAGGAGTACGGCCGCAACGATGAGGATCAGAAGGACGCAGACGACAAAGAAGCCCGTGGAGCAGCCGCCCGGTCTGCGGTTTCCCGTGCCGTATCCGCTTCCATGGGATCGGCCGCCGCCCGCGCCGCCGAGGAATATGAAGGGTCCGCCGCCAAAACCGCCGCCCGAAAATCCGCCGCCGGCGCCGCGCCCGCCCCCGGATCCGCCGCGCCCGCGCGATCCGCTCACATGTCCGAAGCTCCTGCCGCCGAAGCCACCGCCGCCGAAACTACGGCCGCCACCAAAACCGCCGCCGCCCGCGCCGCCTCTTCCCATCCTTGCCTCCTTGCCTATTGCATTGCTTGCTTTCTTTTACAGTATGCCGTCGCGCGCGCGGCTCCCGATGCGCCGGCGCAGCCACGGCCGGACGAAGAGCAGCCACAGCAGTACGAGCAGCGGGAGTACCCACAGCCACGCAAAACCCGCGGCGGGCAGGCCGGCGCCCGTCTGCGGCAGGAGCGCGAGCGGCACCTCCTCATCGAAGATCCACGCCCCCTCGTCCTCGTCGTAATTCCATACGCCGAGCGGCACGCCGTTCTCGTCTATCTCGAGGAAACCGCCGTCGTCGAGCGGCACCAGCGTCCCGCCCGGGCTGTAGGGAACGGGCGGCACGTCGGGCGTACCCGGCTGCACCGGCGTGCCCGGCTGCGGCGGTACGGTCTGCGTGTCCTCGTCCTCTTCCCCCGGCGGCGGCCCTTGCTCTTCTTCCTCGCCGTCCTCTTCGGGCGTTTCGACCGGCGGCGGTGTGACGCCGCCACCGCCGCCGGACGTGAAGATGATATCCGGCGAAATGTAATCAGGGCTTCTGCCCGTGTCAAAGTCAAAATACGCGCTGTTGTTTGATTTTGTCCACGTATTCGCCCCAATCGCTTCGTCGTCTATGAGTACGGGGAACTTGACGGAAGCTTTGTAATAGAATACGCCTTCCTCCGCCATTTGCAATTCTTCTGGAATCAGGTTGCCTGCGGCCCACATCGCGGCGGTCTGCGTGTCCCACAGCGTACCGACGCGCGCGCTTATGGATTTTCCGTCCGCGCCGATCTCGATGCGCACGGGATCGTC
>JAITLA010000252.1 GCA_031278145.1 Eubacteriales Family XIII. Incertae Sedis bacterium | reverse complement strand
CCTCACAGCGGCCGGCGCGCGGGCGCGCCGGCCCGGCGCGGATAGGCGGGCGGCGTTTCCCCCGTTTTCTCCACCATCACGATCCTGCGCCGCAGGCCATGGGCCGCAAGCGAGGCCTCATGCACCGCGCGCACGCGGCCGCCCAGCACGGCAATCGCCCGCCGCGCCGCCGCGATCTCCTCCGCCACGTCCTCGCCCTTATAGGCGAACAGACTTCCGCCGACCCGCAGAAAGGGCAGACAGTATTCCGCGAGGACGGGCAGGCGCGCCACCGCCCGCGACACGCAGAGATCGAAGGCGCCGCGCAGCGCGGCGTCCCGCGCCAGATCCTCCGCACGGCCGCAGAGCGGGCGAACGTTCTCGAGGCCGAGCCGCGATACGATCTCCTCCAGGATCCGCACGCGCTTTCCAAGCGAATCTATGAGTGTGAAGCGGTGCGCGGGCAGGACGATTGCGAGCGGGATGCCCGGAAAGCCGGCGCCCGTCCCGACGTCGATGATCTCCCGCGCCGCGACCGTTTCCGGCCGGCCCGCACAGAGGACGGAGTCCGCAAAATGCTTGACGACGAATTGCTCCCTGTCCGTGATGGCGGTGAGGTTCACCCGTTCGTTCCACCGCAAAACGAGCTCCATATAGGCGCGAAAGCGTTCGAGCGTGCTTTCCGTGCACGCCATGTCGCAGGCGGCGAGGGCATCTTCCAGCGCCTTCACCGGCCTTCCCCCCGTTTCAGATGCACCAGGAGCACGTTGATATCGGCGGGACTGACGCCCGAGATGCGCGCGGCCTGCCCGAGCGAGCGCGGCCTTATCTTGCTCAGCCGCTGCTTGGCCTCCGGGCGTATCCCCGTGAGCGCGAGGTAGTCCAGATCCTCCGGCAGCCGCTTGTCCTCCAGACGCTTGAAGCGCTCGATCTGCAAGCGCTGCTTCTCGATGTAACCCTCGTACTTGATCCGGATCTCGACGCGCGCGCGCGTGCGCGCGGACAGCGCCGGCCGGCCCGTATCGAGGACCGCCAGCGCGGCGTAATCGACCTGCGGCCGCTTCAGAAGCTCCGCGAGGCTGATCCCGCTCGCGGGCGGCGCGAGGCCTCGTTCCGCCAAAAATGCCGCGGCTTCCGCGGGCTTTAGCGTCGTCCCGCGCAGACGCGCGATCTCGTCCTCCGTTTCCTTCTTGTCGCGCAGATGGATTTCATAGCGTTCGCGGCTCGCAAGCCCGATTGCGTAAGCCTTCTCCGTGAGGCGCAGGTCCGCGTTGTCCTGCCGCAGCGTCAGACGGTATTCCGCGCGCGCGGTCAGCATGCGGTAGGGCTCCTCCACACCCTTCGTCACAAGGTCGTCGATCAGAACCCCGATATAAGCCTCCGAACGATCCAGGACGAAGGGCGCCGCGCCGCGCACCAGCAGAGCGGCGTTTATGCCCGCCATCAAGCCCTGCGCCGCAGCCTCCTCGTAGCCGGAGCTCCCGTTGAACTGGCCGGCGCAAAACAGCCCCGCAATCTCCTTGTGCTCCAAACTCGTGGACAGGGACAGCGGATCGATGCAGTCATATTCTATGGAATACCCGGCGCGCGTGAACACCGCGTCCTCAAGCCCCGGGATCGAGCGGTAAAACGCCTGCTGAACATCCTCCGGCATGCTCGTGGACATACCTTGCAGGTATACCTCGTCGGTCGAAAGCCCCTCCGGCTCGATGAAAAGCCCGTGCCGCTCCCGGTCCGGAAAGCGGTTCACCTTGTCCTCTATCGAGGGGCAGTAGCGCGGGCCCACGCCCTTGATCAGACCGCCGTACAGCGAGGATCGCGTCAGGTTCTCCCGTATGATCTCATGCGTCCGCGCGTTCGTCCAGGTCAGACGGCAGCTCACCTTGTTCTCCCCCACCGAGGCATTCATAAACGAAAAGGGAATGATCTCCGCGTCGCCCTTCTGCTCCTCCGTGCGCTCCGGATGCAGGCTGCGCGCCAAGGCCCGCGCGGGGGTGCCCGTCTTGAACCTGCGAAGCGCCAAGCCGCGGGCGCGCAGGGCCGCCGCAAGCGCCGTGGCGGGTGCGAAGCCGCAGGGACCGCTCTCGTATGTGCTCTCCCCCATGAACACCCTGCCGCCGAGAAAGGTGCCCGTGGCCAAAACGACCGCACGCGCCCTGTACACGGCGCCCGTCCGAAGCAGCACCCCGCGCGCGCGGCCATCCTCGAGGATCAGATCGACGACCTCTCCCTGCTTCAGGTGCAGGCCCTCCTGCCGCTCCAGCGCGGCCTTCATCTCCTCGTGGTATCTGCGCTTGTCCGCCTGCGCGCGCGGCGAATGCACCGCCGGCCCCTTCGTCCTGTTCAGCATGCGGCTGTGGATGAAGGTCTTGTCTATGACGAGGCCCATCTCCCCGCCCAGCGCGTCGATCTCCTTCACCAGCTGCCCCTTGCCCGTGCCACCGATGGCGGGATTGCAGGCCATCAGCGCCACCGCGTCGAGCTGTATGGACAGCACCAGCGTGCGCGCGCCCATGCGGGCGGCCGCAAGCCCGGCCTCGCAGCCCGCATGGCCGGCGCCCACAACGATCACGTCATAGGCTTCCATCTCATACCACCGCATAAGCACCCCCGTCACTTGCCGAGGCAAAAGCGCGCAAACACCTCGTCCACGATATCGACGCCCGCCGTTTCTCCCGTTATCTCCCCGAGCAGCTCCCACGCGCGCCGGACGGGGATCTCCGCAAGGTCGATTGCCTCCCCGCGCGCCGCGGCCGCAAGCCCCTCGCGTATCTCCGACAAGGCCCTCTCCAGCAAATCCGCGTGGCGGACGCTCGTAACGAGCGCGTCCGCGCCGGACAAGGTCCGTCCGCCGAGGACAAAACCCTCTATCGCGTCCTCGAGCGCGGACAGCCCCGTTCCTTCCTTCGCGGAAATCCGGAGGATCGCGACCGGCGCTTCCATCCCACCGGCACCCGTTCCATCCGCTCCACCGGCACCCGCCCTCGCCGCACCCTCGGCATCGCCGGCGAAAGCCGCGGCCAAGGCCCGCGCGGAAGCCGCGTCCATGCGCGCGGGCAAATCGCACTTGTTCAAAATCACAATATATCGCCTATCTGCGATACACTGAAAAACGAGCCGATCCGCCTCCTCGAGCGGCGCGCTCGCGTCCAAGACGAGCAGGACGAGATCGCTTTGCGCAACGGCCTCCCGGCTGCCGGCGACGCCGAGCAGTTCCACGGGATCCCCGACCTCGCGGATCCCGGCCGTATCGACGAGCCTGACGGGAATACCGCGTATGCTCAGGCCCTCCTCGATCCGATCCCGCGTCGTGCCCGGGATATCCGTAACGATGGCCCGCGATTCCCGGAGCAGAGCGTTCAGCAGGGAGGACTTGCCGACGTTGGGCTTCCCCGCCATGACAACGCGCAGCCCCTCGCGCACGATGCGGCCCGTATCGGCGGAAGCGCTCAACTTCTCAAGCGCATCGCCTATCAGAGATAAGCCTTCTTCCAGATCGCGCGACGAGAATTCCCCGATATCCTCCTCGGGATAATCGAGATCCACCGCCACGCGGACCAGCAAATCCGTCATGCGGTCGCGCAGGTTTTTCACCGCGCGAGAAAGCGAGCCATCCAACTGTCGGATGGCCGCGTCCAATGTCGTATCCGCTTTTGCCCGTACCAAATCTATGACCGCCTCGGCCTGCGCCAGATCGAGGCGTCCGTTCAGAAAGGCCCGCTTCGTGAACTCGCCCGCCTCCGCGAGCCGCGCGCCCGCGCGCAGCGTGAGAGCCAGCACCCTCCGCAGGGCCGCCGCGCTCCCGTGACAATGTATCTCCGCGACATCCTCACCCGTATAGCTGCGCGGCGCGGCCATGAACACGGCCAAAACCTCATCGACCGCGCGTCCGCTCTCCGGATCGACAATCCGGCCGTAGCGCATGCGTCGGTCTGGGAAGCCATCCGCCTCGGCGCCGATCCCCGCGGACGCTCGCCCCGGCCTGAACAGCTTCTCGAGGACGGCGCGGCTCTCCGCGCCGCTGATCCGGATTATGCCGATGCCCCCCGCGCCGGGAGGCGTTGCAATCGCGGCGACGGTGTCATTCATTTTCGCTCGATGATCACGCGCCGATAGGGTTCCTCGCCCTCGCTTCTCGTGGAAATCTTCCCGTTCGACTGCAGGGTCGCGTGGATGACCTTCCGCTCGTAGGGGTTCATCGGTTCGAGCTTCACGTCCCGCCCCGTCAGCTCCACCTTCTTCGCAAGCTTCACGGCGAGATGCTCAAGGGTCTTCTCCCTGCGCGAGCGATAGCCCTCCACGTCGATGATGACGCGGACGTACCTGTCCAGCTCCTTGTTCATGACCAGATTCGTCAGGTACTGTATGGCGTCCAGCGTCTGCCCGCGCTTGCCTATGACCGTTCTCGAATCCTTCCCTTCCACCTCGAGATAGACGCATTCCTCGTTCTCGGAGGCCTTGAGCGTTATATCGAGGCCCATCCTCTCGACAAGCGCGCGGAAGAAGTCGGCCGCCGCGTTTCCCTCGGAAACCGGCCTGAGATCCTCGGGTTTTTCGTTGAGGAACGGCTTTTCTCCGCTCGCCGCCGCGGGCGATTGCGTATCGGCTTTATTCGATGCGTCGGATCCGCCAAGCGTGACGCGGCTTGTCCGTGCGGGGCGTTTCGGCCTATCCGCGCCCGATATCCAGTAAGCCCGGTTCTCGCTCCGGCTCTCGCCCTTGTTTTCGCCCTTGTCTTCCCGATCCTCGCCGCGCGAATCGCGCCTTTCGCCTCTCTCCCCGCCGCGTCCGCGCTCCCTACGGCCGCCGCGCCCTTCGGACCGGTCGCGCCTCGGCCTTTCGGACCTTCCGGCCGAGCCGCGACCCGCGCCCCCGGAAGCGCCGGCCTCGCCTGCGGCCTTGTTCTTCCGCAGATCGCGCACCTTGCCTATGCCGAGGCTTTCCCCCTCGGCCGCCGCCTCCCGCGCCGGCTCAACCGCGCTCTCTTGCGGCACCCGCTCCGCCGGCGCGGGTTCGACCGCGCTCTGCCGCTCCGCCTGCGCCGGTTGTTCGCCCTTCTCGACCCGCACCTTCGCGAGCTTCGCGCCGATGCCCAAAAAGCCCTTCGTCGGCTGTTCGAGCACCGTCACAATGGCTTCGTCCTCCGAAATCTTGAGATCCGCAATGGCGAGCCGCGTAGCCTCTTCCACGTCCTTCCCCCATTTTTCCGAATAGTCCAGCTCTATTCGCCGCGGCTGCGGTACGTGTCTTCTGTTGTTCTTCTTCATTCCGTTCCTCTGTTTCCTCCGCTCGGCGTTCGCACGCGCCGCTGTGTTCGGGAACTTCGGCAGTTTCCCTTATTTCTTTTTGTCCGTCTTGTTTTTCGCAATCAAGCGTTTTTTCCATACGTTCAATATCTGCGTCTGCCCAATCTGCACAACGGTTCCGACAAACCAATAAACCGTAAGCCCGGCAGGGAAGGACCGGCCCATCCATACGATCATGACCGGGAAAAAGTAGCGCATCATCTTCATCATCGGCGCCATCTGATTGCCCGCATCTCCGGTCGGCTGTTGCTGCTGTGTCATCGTAAACGAAAAAAAAGTGGATACCCCGGCCAAGATCGGCAATATCCATTGGTCGGGCTGGCTCAAATCCGGAATCCAAAAAAACGATTCATGCGACGCGATCCACATCTCCGCGTCGGGCAGAAAGGCCGTGGGATCCCTGAGCAAGGAAAAAAGCCCCCATATGATGGGCAGCTGTATGATCATCGGAAGACAGCCCATCAGGGGGTTGAACTTCTCCTCCCGGTAGAGCTCCTGCATCTTCAGGTTCAGCGTTTCCCTGTCGTTCGCGTACTGCTTCTGCAGGGCCTGCATCTTGGGCTGCACCTCCGCCATCTTGGCGCCGTGCTTCACCTGATTCGCGTACAGCGGAAAGAGCACGATCCGAACGATCAACGTGAAAACGATGATGGTATAGCCGTAATGTCCCAGAAAATCGTAGATCGCGCTCAACAGCATACCCAGAGGTACGGCGATATATTTCAATGGAATATCCTTTCTTCGTCGCAAGCCCCGCGCTATCGCAGGGGATCGTAGCCGCCCGGATGGAAGGGGTGGCATTTCAGCAGTCGTTTGACGCCGAGAAAGCTGCCCTTGAAAAACCCGTATCGTTCAAGCGCCTGAATGAAATACGCGGAACAGGTGGGATAAAAACGGCAAACAGGCGGAAACAAGGGTGAAACGCAGTTTCGATACAGTTTAATAAAAAAAATCAAGACCGTTTTCATTTCAAGAATCCGTTCTTTCGGAGCAAGGCCCGCATCGAAGCGCCGACATCCCCGCATTTCACACCGCCGTCCGCAGCCGATTTTCGCGCGATGAACAAAAAATCGTATCCGGCGGGCAAGCGTTCCGCCAGCAGGCGAAAACTTTCCTTCATCAGGCGACGCGCCCTGTTGCGCCGCACGCTGTTGCCCACCTTCTTGCTGGCGAGAAAGGCCTTTCTGTTGTAACCCAAACGGTTCTTCCTGAAAAACAGGACCACGTATCGTCCGCCCGCGGATTTTCCCTTGCCGTACAGGGCGGAAAAATCCTTCTTGTTGCGCAGTACATCAGGTTTCAGCATGTTTTCTGTCCGAAGAAGCCCGGCACGAAACAAAAAGACCGGTCGCGCGCGGTCTTATGCTGTGAGCTTCTTTCTTCCCCTCGCCCGCCTTCTCTTCAATACGTTCCTTCCGTTTTTCGTGTGCATCCGCTTTCTGAAGCCGTGCTCCTTTTTTCTCTGCCGCACCTTCGGCTGATAGGTCATTTTCATGATAACCGGGACCTCCTTTTTCTCAACAATCCGTCACAACGCATCGGTTCTGCGCCCGCCTCTCAATTTCAACGCGGGCGACTTCCGCCGCATACCGAAAAGCAAGAGCCGCGCCGCAACCGGCCCGCGTGCTCCCGTATGAGGCATACCGCTATATTATACATATAAACTGTGTGAATTGTCAACGGCTCTTCTGTTATTAACAATATTTTCCATGCGCCGAGAAGCCCCGGCCCGCCTTTGAGGTCACTGACAAAGTACACACGGGGACGGTTCTTTTGTGTATTGGGCAGGTTTGTCACTGTGGCCCGTGCCGGTAAATCGCGCAATTCCAACATTGTATGTGTTACACAAATGAACCGTCCCCATGTGTTCTGCGCCCAATGCCGACTTTTTCA
>JAITLA010000239.1 GCA_031278145.1 Eubacteriales Family XIII. Incertae Sedis bacterium | reverse complement strand
GTTCACGGCCTCTATCGTGGTGCCGCCCGGGGAGCAGACGTTTTGGCGCAGCGTAAGGGGATCCACGCCGGTTTCGAGCACCATGCGCGCCGCGCCGAGCGCCGTTTGCGCCGCGAAGATCCGCGCTTGCGCCTCGTCCATGCCGGCCGCCGCAGCGCCTTGCGCGAGGGCGTCGATGAACATGTAGACGTAGGCCGGACCGCTGCCCGACACGCCCGTCACCGCGTCCATCAGCGCCTCGTCCACGGGTTCCACCCTGCCGACGGCCCTGAAAATATCGAGCGCCCGCTCAAACTCGGCGTCGCTGACGCGGGCGTTTCTGCTCACGGCGGTCATGCCGGCGCCGACCATCGCGGGCGTGTTTGGCATGATGCGGACGATCTTGGCTTCCTCGCCGAGAAAGCCCGCCACATACCGGATGCGCACGCCGGCCGCCATCGAGATCACAAGCCGCTCGCCCGTGCGCGCGGCGGCGAGCGCGGGCAGGACTTCTTCGAAGTTGTTCGGCTTGACGGCCAGGATGATCGTGTCCGCTCGCGCCACGAGCGCGGCGATGCTCTCCGCGACGGCGATGCCCGTTTCGGCCGCGAGGGCGGACAGCTTTTCCGCGTCCCTGTCGAAGGCGGACACGGCGCCGGCGTCCCCCGCGCCGGCGGCGAGGTAACCCTTGATGATGGCGCCGCCCATGTTGCCGACGCCTATGAAGCCAAGGCGCGTATTCCGTTTCATTAAGAGCCTCCTTTGTGAGAGAGCAAACGCGCGGGCCGGCCCGCTACCTGCCGGACATGATGTCGAAGCCGAGGAAGGTGGTTGCGTTTGTTTCGCAGCCGTTCGCGACGTTCACGAGGATATCTTTTATCCTGCCGTTCAGGATGATGGTGGGGATGTTGTGCTTGCCGGTTTCCTTGGCCGCGGAGATCTTTGTCATGATGCCGCCCGTGCCAAAGGCGCTCTTCTCCCCAATCTCGATGCTGTCCACGAGCGTGTTCAGGTCGTACACCTCGCGTATCAGGCGCGCGTTGTCGTGCTCCTTGGGCGATTTGTCGTAGAGGCCGTCGATATCGCTGAGCAATATCAACAGGTCCGCGTTCCACAGCACCGCCGTGTAGGCGGCGAGCATATCATTGTCGCCGATCTTGATTTCGTCGACGCTGACGCTGTCGTTCTCGTTGATGACGGGCACAACGCCCTCGTCCACGAGCGTGAACAGCGTGTTGCGTATGTTCAGATTTCGGTTGCAATCGCGGAAGTCCTCCGCGGTTAGGAGCATCTGGGCCACGACGACGCCGTGTGCCTTCAGGTACTCCTTATAGGCCTGCATCAGCTCGACCTGGCCTATGGCGCAGAGGGCCTGTTTGTAATGGATGTCGCCCCGGCGGTCCCATTTGTTGATGGCGCCGACGCCGCAGATGCCCGCCCCGGAGGACACGATGATCACCTGCTTGCCGGCCTCCCGCAGATAATGGACCTGATCCGCGATGCTCTTCAGCGTGTCGCGGTGTACGGAGCCCCGGTCGTTCGACAGCACGCTGCTGCCTATCTTGATCACGATCTTCTTGCTGACTTGCAGCAATTCCGCTGATTTTTCCATGTTATGAATCCCGCCTATCACAATAAGGATGCGCTACGGAACAAACCGGCCGCCCCGAAAACGACCCTATACCTTGAGCTCGACCGCCTCCGCGATGTACCCGCGGTTTGCCGCGAGAATCGGCTCCGTGTAATCCCGTATGAATTCTTCCGTCTGCTCCGCCGCCCTGCCGATGTAATCCTCGGGCGAAAGCAGGCGTTCTATCTCGCCTTCGGAGAGGTGGAAGGCGGGGTCGTCCGCTATGCGCCGGAGCAGATCGTTCGGCAGGCCCTCGTCCTTGACCGCCGCGCCGGCTTCCATGGAGTGCCGCCTTATCCTCTCGTGCAGCTCCTGTCTGTCGCCGCCCCGCTTGACGGCCTCCATCAGGATGTTTTCCGTCGCGATGAAGGGCAGCTCGCTCATGATGCGGTTTTGTATCACCCGCGTGCGGACGACGAGGCCGCCCGCGATGTTTCCGCACAGGTCGAGTATCGCGTCCGCGCCCAGAAAGCTCTGCGGTATGTACAGTCTGCGGCCCGCCGAGTCGTCCAGGGTCCGCTCGAACCACTGTGCGGCGGCGGTGTCCGCGGCCGCCGAGGCGGTCCGAATCACGTAGCGCGCGAGCGAGGCGACCCTTTCGCTGCGCATGGGGTTTCGCTTGTAGGCCATGGCGGACGAGCCGATCTGATTCGCTTCGAAGGGCTCTTCCACTTCTTTCAGGTGTTGCAGCAGCCGGATGTCGTTCGTCATCTTGTGGGCGCTCTGGGCGATGCCCGACAGCAGGTCCAGTATGTGCGTGTCTATCTTCCGCGAGTAGGTCTGCCCCGACAGCGGCACCGTGTTTTGCACGCCCAGCTTCGCGGCCACGAGCGCCTCCAGCCGCTTCACTTTTTCGCCGTCGCCGTCGAAGAGCTCCAGAAAGCTCGCCTGCGTCCCCGTCGTGCCCTTGACCCCGAGCAGGGGCAGGAGGCTCTGCCTGTGGACGAGGTCCATGTAATCAAAATAGAAATCCTGCAGCCAGAGCGCGGCCCTCTTTCCGACGGTCGTAAGCTGCGCCGCCTGGAAATGCGTGAATCCGAGCGTCGGCAGGCGCCTGTGGCGCAGGGCGAAGCGCGAGAGAAGCTCCATGAGGCCGAGCAGCTTGCGCCGCAGCAGCTCAAGGGCTTCGCGCATCACGAGGATATCCGTGTTGTCGCCCACGTAGGCGCTGGTCGCGCCCAGATGTATGATGGGCTTGGCCTTTGGGCATTGCAGGCCGTAGGCGTACACGTGGGACATGACGTCGTGCCGCGTTTCGGCTTCTTTCCTCTCCGCGTCCGCGTGGTTGATGTCGTTCGCGAAGCGTTTCATCTCCGCAATCTGTTCGTCGTCGATGGGCAGGCCGAGTTCTTGCTCGGCCTCGGCCAGCGCGATCCAAAGCCGCCGCCAGACGGAGAATTTCTTGTCGGCGGAGAAGATCGCCGCCATTTCGCGGCTTGCGTATCGCGAAATCAAAGGGTTTTCATACAGGGACTTGTCGCTCATTTTGCAGCTCCGTCCTTGCGCGCGGCGCAGTCGTTTATCGCATCGCCAAAGGCGCGCCTCAAGCCATGGGATGGTTGTGATAATAGCCGTGCCCTTCGGCCGTTGCGCAATAAACGCGTAGCGCAGCGCAGTCGTTTATTGCATCGCCATCTCCGGCGAAGCCGGAGGGCACTTTAATCCATATAATAGCCGTGCCCTTCGGCTATTATACAATAAAGAGGGTGTGCAATACAAGGAAACGCGTTATTTTTTCCGTATATTTTGTTGCCCATAGTTACTATTCAAACCCCACGCAAATTTCGCCCATCACGGAACCTGCCGCCCTATATTGGCTTCCTCACGTAGCTTCGAGTACGCTGCGGGAGCCACCTCCGCTGTCCGTTTTGCCTGCCGAAGCGGAGCTTCGGGGCAAAAAGGCAACTAGGCCGGCAGAACCCGATCCGAACA
>JAITLA010000230.1 GCA_031278145.1 Eubacteriales Family XIII. Incertae Sedis bacterium | reverse complement strand
GGGAATCCATATGGAATTCGAGAATACGCCGATCTACAATTCCGCGTACATCGAGGGCATAAACAACCTCTACGAGTTTGACGCGGGCGAGCTGACCGGCTGGATGTACAAGGTGAACGGCTGGTATCCGAACTACGGCTGCTCGCGCTACCGGCTCGCGGCCGGCGACGTCATAGAATGGCATTACACCTGCGATCTCGGGCGCGACCTCGGTGCGGAATGGCTCGGCGGCAAGATGATGCAGAGGGAGGAATAGGAGCGGGGTCCGCCGCTCGCGGCTTTGCTTAAAAAAACCCGTCCGGCACAGGCATAAGGGCCTGCGCCGGACGGGTTTTCCGATCCGTCGCGAGCGGGCCGGGGCTAAAACGCGACGCGCGTTCCGTAATAGGCGCAGTTGAGCAGCCTCTCCATCTCCTCGGGCGAGGTGCGCCGCGGATTCGCGCCCGTGCAGGCGTCGCCCACGGCCAGCGCGGCGATGCTCGCGACCTTTTCCTTGAATTCGGCCTCCGGCACGCCAAAGTCCTTGAGCGTCTTCGGGATGCCGAGCATCACATTGTAGGCGTCGATCCTGTCGCGCAGCTTATCGACCGATTCCGCGTCGCTCGCGCCCCGCAGACCGACGAACCGCGCGATCTCCGCGAAGCGGCCTTCGGCGTTCTTCCGGTTGAAGTCGATGACGTAGGGCAGGTAGATCGCGTTGGCGCAGCCGTGCGGGATGTGGCCCCCCGCGAAGGCCGCGCCGGTCTTGTGCGCCATGGAGTGCACGATCCCGAGCAGGGCGTTGGAGAAGGCCATGCCCGCCATGCACTGTGCGTAGTGCATCTGCTCGCGGGCGGTCTTGTCGCCCTTGTGGGACGCGGGCAGGTATTCGAACACCATGCGGATGGCGTTGAGCGCCAAGGGGTCCGCAAAGGGCGAATGCATCCTGGACACATAGGCCTCTATCGCGTGGGTCAGCGCGTCCATGCCCGTGTGCGCGGTCAGCGTCGGCGGCATGGTTTCCGCGATCTCCGGCGCCAATACGGCGATGTCCGGCGTGATGTTGTAGTCCGCAAGGGGGTATTTCACGCCCTTCGCGTAATCGGTGATCACCGAGAAGGCCGTGACCTCCGTGCCCGTGCCCGAGGTGGACGGAATCGCGATGAATTTCGCCTTCCGCCGCAGCTGCGGGAAGCTGAACGGCTTGAGCAGTTGCTCGAATTCGGTTTCCGGGTGTTCGTAGAACACCCACATGGCCTTGGCCGCGTCGATCGGTGAGCCGCCGCCGACGGCGACGATCCAGTCCGGCTCGAATTTTCGCATGGCCGCGGCGCCCCGCAGCACCGTTTCCACGGACGGATCAGGCTCCACGTTCTCGAACAGCTCCGTTTGCAATCCGGCCTCCTTCAGATGCGAAACGATCTTGTCCAAAAATCCGAAGCGCTTCATGGATCCGCCTCCGAGCACGACGATGGCCTTGCGGCCCTTCAGCGTCTTGAGCGCATCCAGCGCGTTTTCCCCGTAATATAAATCCCTTGGAAGTGTAAACCGTAACATAATGTTCCTCCTAAAAGAATCTCTGACAAATATTTAACAAAGCATCCTATTCTTAGTATAACCCGGGGCGGCGGAGATGTCAACAGGGGATTTCAAACGCAACACGGCCTACGCATGAACTCCATGTATTTCCAATCCTATTCATGTTTTTCTTAATTCAAATATTATTATGTCCAAACCATTTTGATTTTATTGCCATACAAGTAAAATATGCAAAATATATTCCGATTGATATTTTTAATATTTCCATTATTGGGTTAAAAAGGATTTCATGCGTAGGCCGTGTCAAACGCAACATTTGTTTGCCCGGCGAGGAAAGCTGTGATATGATAGAAAGAGATGTTTTGGAGGGTAAACCTCGCGCGGGGAGGGCCTATGCGCGATACGGAGCGGCTTATCCGCGAATTGGAATCGGATCCCGACACGGAGTGCGTTCTCGCGGACGCCCCGATGGGGGAGCACTGTTCGTTTAAGGCCGGCGGGCGCGCGGACTGTCTGTTCGTGCCGCGCGGCGAGGCGGGCTTGCTGCGCGCCTTGAAGCGGCTGCGCGCGGGCGGTTTTCCGTACTTCGTAATGGGCGCGGGGACGAATCTGCTCGTGCGGGACGGCGGTTTTCGCGGCGTGATCGTGAAGCCGGGCGCGCGGCTGCGCGCCGTGCGCATCGAGGGCCGCCGCGTTTCGGCCCTGTGCGGCGCGCCGCTTAGGGAAGCGGCGATGGCCGCCGCCGCCGCTTCCCTAAGCGGCCTCGAGTTCGCGCACGGCATCCCGGGCAGCGTCGGCGGCGCCGTGTATATGAACGCGGGCGCCTACGGGGGCGATATCGGCGGGGTGATCGAGGCCGCGCGGGTATTCCTGCCGGACAGGGACGCGGTCGTCACCCTGCGCCGCGACGAGATGGCCTTTGCCTACAGGAGCAGCCTGTTTCGGTCCTCGGGTGGCATTGTGCTCGAGGCCCGCTTCGCGCTCGAGCCGGACGAGGGCACGGCGATCCGCGCGCGCATGTCGGAATTCGCGCGCAGGCGGGCGGAAAGGCAGCCCTTGCGGCTGCCGAGCGCGGGCAGCTTCTTCAAGCGGCCGGCGGGCGGCTTTGCCGGGAAGCTCATAGAGGACGCGGGACTTTCGGGGCTCGCCTGCGGCGGCGCGCGGATCTCGCCCCTGCACGCCGGCTTCATCGTGAACGAGGGCGGCGCGACGGCCGCGGAGATCGTGGATCTGGCGGAGATCGCGCGCGGCATCGTCCTATGCCGCTTCGGCGTCACGCTGCATCCGGAGGTGTGCATCATTGGCGAGGATGTATAAAATCCTAAGATCACGAGGGGGTGAGGAAAATGTCGGTGGCCGATATCGACAGGGAAAGGGTCTATACCGTCGAAGAAATAAAACAACGGCTCTACCCGGTGTTTCACGCAAACAACATAAAAAAAGCAATCCTATTCGGATCTTATGCCAACAACACCGCACATAAGCAAAGCGATGTGGATATTCTGGTTGACAGCCGCATGCGCGGTCTGCGTTTTTGCGGACTGGCATACGACATGCGCAATGCCTTGGCAAAGGATGCCGATGTATACGACATCCGTTATGTGGACGCGCATTCGCCGATTTTTGAAATCATCCGGGCGGGAGTGACGATTTATGAATCCGAATGATGTGCGCCATTTGAGAAATATGCTCACCATAATAGACAAGGTGACGATTCATATGGAAGGCTGTTCCTGTGAGGCGTTCCTGGCAAATGATTTGTTGGCGGACGCCTGCGCCATGAACATAATAGCGTTGGCTGAACAGGCATACAGGTTGACGGATGAATGCCGTGAACAAAATCCGCAAATCGAGTGGCACGCCGTTTACGGCATGCGCAACAGGTTCGCGCATGATTATTTTGCAATCAATCGCAAGATACTATGGGATATTCTGACGGAGGATATCTTCTTGCTGCGACAACGGATTGCGGACCTGATTGGCGAGGCTTGAACGACGGCATCAGTCCCCCGCCTCTACAGGAGGCCACTGAAAAAGTCGGCATTGGGCCCGGAACACATGGGGACGGTTCATTTGTGTAACACATACAATGTTGGAATTGCGCGATTTACCGGCACGGGCCA
>JAITLA010000166.1 GCA_031278145.1 Eubacteriales Family XIII. Incertae Sedis bacterium | reverse complement strand
CCTCTCCGTCCGGGGGCGCGGGACGGGCGCCGCCCTCGGGCGGCGCGAAGCCCTCTCCGGCCGGGGGCGTGGGACGGGCGCCGCCCTCGGGCGGCGCGAAGCCCTCTCCGTCCGGGGGCGTGGGACGGGCGCCGCCCTCGGGCGGCGGGAAGCCCTCTCCGCCCTGCGATGCGGGCGGGAAGCCGCCCCTGCCTCCGCCCCCGCCGCCGACCGCATAGTCTCCGCCGTCGTCCGAAACGGCGGTCGTGCGCGCCTGCAGACTTATGTCCGCAATCTTCTCGCCGTCGATGTACAGCGCATAGCTGCGCCCCTCTTCCATGTCGGGCGAACTCATGGCCGACGCGGTGTATTCCATGCGGCTCGTGTATTCCAATATCGCGTTCCCGTCCGCGTCCCGCAGCGAAAGGACGCTGCCCGCCTCATGCCGGACGCCGTAGGATACGAGCAGGCTCGCCTGCGTGGACTCGGACGCGGGCACGGCCGCGCTGCCGGCCGCAACCAGAACGCCGCCCGTCACGATGAAGCGGCCGTCCAAATCCACGGCCCCCTCCGTGCCCGCGGACAGGGCGCTGAGGAACAGATTCCCGCCCTCCAGATAGATATCCCCGTTCGCGTCGATACCGTCCCGGCCGCCCAGGGCGTCTATCCTGCCGCCCGCGATACGGACGTAGTACGCGCCGTCCTGCGCATTGAAGCGATCCCGCCGCGCGGGTCCGCGTTGCTCGGCCTCGTCGCTGCCGCCGGCCGCGTTTATCGCGTCGTCCTCCGCATCGATCAAGATATCGCCTCCGTTTATATCGACCGTGCCGCCCTCCAGACCCTCATAGCACGCTGCGATGTCTATCGTCCCGCCGTCAACGCGCAGGGCGCCGTCGGCGTGAAAGGCGTCGTCGCCGGTTTTGACGGAGAAGCTGCCGTCCACGATGCGGATCTCGCTCGCGTGAAAGGCGTCGTCCGCAGCGTCGATCGTGAACGTGCCCCCGTCTATCGTCAAGGACTTCTCCGCCTTATACGCTTTCATGCTGTCCGACGCCTCCTCCAAAGACGCCTCGTCGGAGGCCCCGTCGGGAACTTCGGCGGAGACTTCGGCGGCCATTTCGGCGTACGCCTCGGCGCCGCCGCCCGCGACGACGGCAAAGACGCCGCCGTGTACGGCCAGATTGCTCTCCGCCTGAACGCCGTCCCCGCCCGTCTCCAGATCGTATGTGCCGCCGTCGAGTACGACGAAGCCCTTTGCCTCATCGTCGGCGTTGTTGGATTTGATTCCGTCGTTTTCGGCCCGGATCGCGATCGACCCGTCGCGTATCGCAACACCGTCGCGGCCGCGCAGCCCGTCCTTTTTCGCGCGGACGCTTATGCGGCCGCCCGTGACGACGAGCATGTCCTTTGCGTCAACCGCGTTGCCGCCGTTGCCCGTCACGCTGAGCGCGCCGCCCCCGTTGATCGTCAGGCTGTCCTGCGCGAACACGGCGGCGTCCGGCGCGTCCGCGTCCCCCTCGTCCGCGTAGACGGCGGCGTCCGCTATCGTATTTTCCGTGCCGTCCGCAAGGATGAGTACGGTCTTGGCGGCCTGTTTCGCGTAAATCGCGGCGCCGCTTTCGCTGCGCAGACGAACGCCGTTCAGCACGAGCCGCACCAAGTCCTCCTTCCCCGCATCGACGCGGATCTGCCCGTCGTTCAACGCGCCCGAAAGCACGTAGGTACCCGCCTCGCTTATCGTGACGATACCGTCCGAAAAGGCCGCCCCGCCGCCGTCCGCAGACGCCGTATCGCCGTCCAGCGCAATGCGCACGGCGGCGTTTTCGTCCCAGGCGGCGTCCGTATCCGCCTCGTCGTAGTCGTAGGTCAAAGTCCCCGACGCGGACGCCGCGGGCGTCTCGGCGGGCGGGGCTTTTGCCGTATCTAAAGGCGCGCAGCCCGAAAGGAGCGCCGCAAACGGCAAGGCCGCGCACAATACCCGTATCTTCGTTTTCTTTTCCATCCTCGTCCTCCTGTTATTCCTTACCGCTCATAATCAAACAGACCTTTCACAGCGCCTCCGTCGATACCTGCTCACGGCTCAAACTGATGTTCAGATTCCCGTTTCGGCAGCGCAGCGCGTCGATAAACTCCTTTTGCGCGGCGGGGGATTTGAGACGAACGGAATAGGTCAACTCGTAGAGACTGCCCATGCTCACGGTTTTCACGCGGTCCAGCGCGACGCTGTCCGCATAGGTGCGGAAGAGATCGTCGAACAAGCCCTCGCAGTCGAGATTTTCCGGTATGAGTATCTTCAATATCCGCGTGTCCGTTTCCCCTTTCCCTTTCCCGAAGCGGCTGAAAGAGAGCGCGCAGTGCGCCGCGCCGATGAGAACGAGAAAAACCAAGCCGTAAACGAGATAACCCATGCCCGTGACAAAACCGATCGCCATGGCGAAAAAAATGCTGCCGATGTCCCCGGCGTTTCCCGGTATGGAGCGGAAGCGGACCAAGCTGAACGCGCCGGCCACGGCTATGCCCGCGCCGATGTTGCCGTTCACCAGCATGATCACGATCTGCACCATCGACGGGAGCAGCGCCAAGGCGACGACGAAATTCTTGTTGTAGCGCCCTTTCAGCATATGAACGCCGGCAATGCACAGCCCGAACACGAGGGAAGCGGCCGTGCAGAGCAGGACGCCGCCGAGTGTCAATTGCGCGCCGATCACGCTGTCCGTCAGTCTGTCAAGCACCGCCGCGCCCCTCCTTTCTTTCGCCGAGTCCCTGCCGCAGGATATATTTCGTGTAGCAAAAGCCATACTTGGAGAACGATACGGGGAATATCCCCTCTTCGTTCAGGATACGGCACAGCCAGATCGGCATATTCCCGGGGCTTTTCACCTCCATCAAGACCGTGCCCGGTTCCGACAGCGCCAGCAAAGGGGCGTCGCCGTCCAGCCGCAGATCCGTCAGTCTGAAGCGCAGGTCGGTATCGAAAGTCACGCGCAGTTCGCTGTCCTTTGTCCCCCGCAGCGCAACGCGGTCATACGCGAGAAACAGCTTCGCCGATACGCGATGAAAGGACAGAAAGTATTCGATCTCCCGCGCGATCTGCGATTCGCCGGCCGGGACCAAGGCGCTCTTGCCCGGAAAGCCTTTCACCTCCGCGTAGGGAAGCTCTATCCTGCGTTTATAGACGAAGCCCCGGTATTTCCGTTTCAATTCCGGAAAAACGGGCGTGTTTTCGCGCGGGCTTTCGTAACAGCGCAGCCTGAACTTCTCCTTATAGACGGGCTTTTCGACGGAGGCTCGAATCAGATCGAATCGATCGGTGTCATAATACAGATTGAACACCGTATAGGCGCCGCGCACGTCCCGCGTCATGCGGCCGGCCAGCCGGGCCGTGAGCGCCTTATACTGCGCCGCGCTCAAACGGTATTTCTTTTCGTAACGCTTAAAAATCATTTGCATTCCCCGCCTCCTGTCCCGCCGCGCGTCCTTTGGCGAAATCCTTTATCGACAGTATAAGCCGCGAAGCTGAAAACAGTCTGAAAAATCCGTTTCAGACTGTTTTCAGCTTTCTTTGTTATCATAAGTCGTGATACAATGATCGCAAAAGGCGCGACTGTCGCGGATTGAACGACGGCGTCAGTCCCCCGCCTCTACAGGCGGCGGGTTTCAACTTTCCAAGCTGCCGGTGGCGGGTGCAACGTTCGGCTTCGCCTCACTCCTCCGTTCACCTGCGGTTCAC
>JAITLA010000262.1 GCA_031278145.1 Eubacteriales Family XIII. Incertae Sedis bacterium | reverse complement strand
ATTATACAAATTGAAGTGCCGCGCGATTTTTTCGCCCGAGGCGAAAACGCGCATGGCGGTACCAAAAACGCTTCGCTGCGCTTCTCGTTTATGGCACGACAACCGCAGAGCGCGCGGTTATTATACAAATTTTTCACGTGATATCTGTGGCAACCGGAGGCTGCGATGGCGGCAAGGATGCGAACATTATTCTGCATGAGCGCTTTGCTGTTCTCGTTGGCGGGCGTGCTGGCGGCCTGCGGCGGCTCCGCTTCCTCCGGGATTGCGGACGAGTTCACGGAGCTTTTGAGCAGGCCCGCTTCGGCGCGGAACATCGAAGAAGCGAACGATTTCCTCAAGGCCAATCTCGTGCGGCTGAACAGGGAGCAGGCGGGAGAATTGCTGCTGCTTTGGGAAGAATACGCGCTGAATTACGACAATGCGTCGGTCGATTACGCGCGGCTTCTCGCCGAATACGCCGCCGAAGTGCCGGACTATCTGACGGAGCTGTTCGAATACAAGGCCGTCGAGCAGCAGCGGCCCATCATCTTCGACGCCACCCTGCGGGTCGACTGGCGGGAACTCGTTTCGCGGACGCTGGCGCTTGAGGAATTCATCGAAACGCAGCGTGAGAATCAAGAGATCCGCGATGAAGCGCTGTGGCTCTACAAGCGCTACGTCAACGCCCTGCTGATGGGCGCGAGCAATTCTCCCGTCTTCGACTACGGAACGCATGA
The DNA here is from genome assembly GCA_031278145.1 of Eubacteriales Family XIII. Incertae Sedis bacterium. Next base: position 6,863 of record JAITLA010000262.1, on the reverse strand, counting down.
ATTCTCGCGGGATTTGCTTGTGCAATACGATGCGGTTCTGTCGGAGAGCCCGGATTCGGTGCTGGCGGCGGTGCTGACGGAATACAAGGCGTATTTGGCGGAGCTCGGATACGTCCTCGAATACGACCGGAAGGAGGAGAGCGCCAAATTTTTTGAAACGTGCAGCCGCCTCGTGTCGGAGGCCGAACAGCGCGTGTGCGGCGCGAAGCAGACGCATTGACGATCATCAAAACGGAGAATCTGGTCTTTGAATACAGGAAAGACGACGAGTCGCCGCCGGTCAAAGCCATCGGCGGCGTCAGCATAGATATAGAAGAAGGCAGCTTTACCGCGATCATCGGAAGAAACGGCTCCGGCAAGTCCACGCTCGCGAAGAACATCAACGCCCTGCTTCTGCCGAGCGGCGGCGCCGTCTATGTGGACGGCTTTTGCACCTCGGACGAGGGCGCGCTGTGGGAGGTTCGCCGCCGGGCCGGCATGGTGTTTCAAAACCCGGACAATCAGATCGTTTCGGCCATCGTCGAGGATGACGTGGCCATCGGACCGGAGAACCTCGGGCTGGCGCCGGAGGAAATCAGGCGGCGGGTCGCGGACGCGCTGCAGGCCGTGGATATGTGCGAGGAGCGGGCGAAATCGCCGCACATGCTCTCCGGGGGGCAGAAGCAGCGCGTGGCGATTGCGGGCGTCGTCGCGATGCGTCCACGCTGCATCGTCTTTGACGAACCCACCGCGATGCTCGATCCGCGCGGGCGACGTGAGGTGATGGACATCCTGTTGCGCCTGCACGGCGACGGCGTGACGGTCGTGCTGATCACGCACTTTATGGAGGAAGCCGTCAAGGCGGATCGCGTCTTGATCATGGACGCGGGCACGGTCGTCCTGGACGGGCCGCCGGCGGAGATCTTCGGGCATTCGGATGCGATAAGGGCGCTGCATCTGGACGTTCCGCTGACGGTGGAGCTCTGCGACAGGCTCAGGCGGCGGGGACATGACATCCCCGCGGACGTCATCGGGCTCGAGGAAATGGTTGCGTATTTATGTCGATAAAAGTCAAGGATCTCGTCTATGTTTACGGCGCGGGCACGCCCTACGAAACCTTGGCCTTGGATAAGGTGAGCCTCGAGATCGCGGACGGTGAATTCGTCGGGTTGATCGGGCATACGGGTTCGGGCAAATCCACCCTCGTACAGCATCTGAACGGACTGTTAAAACCCAAATCGGGGCAGGTGTTCATCGGCGACGCGGAGATCAGCGCGAAGGGCGCGAAGCTGACCGATATTCGCAGGCGGATCGGCCTGCTGTTTCAATATCCCGAATACCAGCTCTTCGAGGAAACCGTATACAAGGATATCGCGTTCGGCCCTTCGAATTTGGGGCTTTCCAAGGAGGAAACGGACGAGCGCGTCCGGGAGTCCATGTCCGTCGTCGGCCTTGATTTTGAGGCCTTCGCGCAGCGTTCCCCCTTCGAGCTTTCGGGTGGGCAGAAGCGCAAGGCGGTGATCGCGGGCGTGATTGCCATGCGGCCCGAGGTGCTTATCCTCGACGAGCCCACGGCGGGCCTCGACCCGAGATCGCAGAAGGACGTGCTCGAGATGCTGGAGGGGATCAAGGAGCGCCGGCGCGTCATCGTGATCCTCATTTCGCACAATATGGGCGACATCGCGCGCATGGCGGATCGCGTCATCGTCTTGGACAAGGGTCGGGTCGTGCTCAGCGGCTCGCCGGCGGAGGTGTTTGCGCACGAGGAACTCCTGTGCGCCATCGGCCTCGGCCTGCCTCCCGTGACGGAGCTCATGCGCGGATTGCGGCTCGGCGGCGTCGCGGTGGAGGGCAGCCCCCTGCACATGGACGAGGCGGAAGAACTGCTGGATCGTTACCTGAAAGGGGAGAGGGCGCGGTGATACGGGACATCACAATCGGACAATACTATCCGGGCGATACGTGGGTGCATCGCTTGGACCCGAGGCTGAAGATCGTGAGCACCTTGGTCTTTATCGTCATGCTCTTCATCGTGCGCGACTTTTTGGGCTATGCCGTCGCGATTGCGGCGCTCGGCGGCGTCATAGCCGTGTCGCGCGTGCCCTTGGGCTTCATCCTGCGCGGCCTCAAGGCCGTCTTTCTGATCATCCTGTTCACCTTCCTGCTGAACATGTTCATGACCGCGGGGACGCCCCTCGTGCGGCTCGGGTTCTTGACGATCACGCGCGAGGGCCTGTACGGCGCGGTGTTCATGGGCCTGCGGCTCGTGCTTCTCATCGTGGGTTCCTCGCTCCTGACGCTCACGACGAAGCCGATCAAGCTGACGGATGGCATAGAGAGCCTGCTCGGCCCGCTTCGCGCGTTCGGCGTTCCCGCGCACGAGCTGGCCATGATGATGACGATTGCGCTGCGCTTCATCCCCACGCTGCTCGAGGAAACGGACAAGATCATGAAGGCGCAGATGGCGCGGGGCGCGGACTTTGAGAGCGGCAGCATCCTGCGGCGGGCGAAGAATCTGATCCCCATACTCGTGCCGCTCTTCATAAGCGCCTTCCGGATCGCGCAGGATCTGGCCATGGCGATGGAGGCGCGCTGTTATCGCGGCGGCGAGGGTCGCACGAAGCTGCACGCGCTGAAGCTCGGGCGGGTGGACGCGGTCGCGATCCCGCTCATGGCGCTGTTCGTTGCGCTGATATTGCTGGAGCGCCTGTATGCGGGCGTGCTGTACGCGGCCCTGGCGGCCTTGCTTTAGCCGGATGGTTTTTAACGACACGGGAAGGGATGCAAAGGCATATGAATGAATTCACAGACAAGGACGCGCTCGCGGCGCGGGCGGGCGGACGGCTCCGCTTCTGCGTGCACGCGGCCGTAATCGGCGCGGCCTACGCCGCCTTGACGATAGCGCTCGCGCCGCTCAGCTACGGCCCCGTGCAGCTGCGCGTTTCGGAAGCCCTGACCGTTCTTCCGTACTTCACGCCCGCGGCGATCCCCGGGCTCTTCGTGGGCTGCTTCGTGTCCAACATCATAAGCCCCTACGGGGTCGTGGACGCGGTCTGCGGCAGCCTCGCCACCCTTTTGGCGGCCTGCGGCGGCTTTCTGCTCAGGAAGCGGCGCATCCTCGTGCCCCTGCCTCCCGTCGTCTGCAATGCGGTCATCATAGGCGCCATGCTGTATTACGCCTACGGCGTGAATGCCTCCCTGCTCGCGAACATGCTCTGGGTCGGCGCCGGTGAGGCGATCGCGTGCTACGGCGCGGGCTATCCCCTCCTGCGCGTGCTTGAAAAGCGCAGGGGGATATTCGGCCGGCAATAGATGCGGCACGCGCGGCGGGCGTCCGCGTTCAGACGTCGAGGTCCGCGAGCCATACCCGCGCCGAGGCGTCGCTCGGCATGCGCCAGTCGCCGCGCGGCGACAGGCTGACCGTGCCGACCTTGGGTCCGTCCGGCACGCAGCTGCGCTTGAACTGCTGCGAGAAGAATCGCTCATAGAATACGGTGAGCCATCTTCGGACCGTTTCGCGGTCGCAGACGTCGGCGAAGGCGCGCGCGGCGATTGCGAGCAGCTTTGCGGGCCGCATGCCGAAGCGCATCGTATAGTACAGGAAGAAGTCATGGAGGATGTAGGGTCCGATTGCGTCCTCCGTTTTTTGTGCGATCCGCCCGTCGGCGTCGGGCGGCAGAAGCTCCGGCGATATGGGCGTGTCGAGGATGCGCCGGAGCGTGTGCCCGAGGCGCGCGTTGTCGCCGCTGAAGTCCTTTTCCTCCGCCTCGCCGGCGAGCCGGTGTTCCGCCACCCAAGCGATTACGAAGCGGACGAGGGTCTTGGGGATGCCGGCGTTGACGCCGTACATCGACATATGGTCGCCGTTGTAGGTGGACCAGCCGAGCGCGGCCTCCGACAGATCGCCCGTGCCGACGACGATGCCGCCCTCTCGGTTTGCCGTGTCCATCAGGATCATGGTGCGCGCCCGCGCCTGCGCGTTTTCGTAGGTGCGGTCGCGGACGGCGGGGTCGTGGCCGATGTCGGCGAAATGTTTCAGCACGGAATCGCCGATGGGAATCTCGCGCGTATCGGCCCCGAGCAGGCGCATGAGCTCGACGGCGTTCGCGCGGGTTTCGTCCGTCGTGCCAAAGCCCGGCATGGTGACGGCGATCATGTCCGAGGGCGGCCGTCCGAGCAGCTTGAGGGTTTCGGCGCACACGAGCAGGGCCAGCGTGGAATCCAGCCCGCCCGAAACCCCGACGACGGTCTTGGTCGCGGGTCCCGCGTGCTCCAGGCGGCGGGCGAGGCCCGCCGTCTGTATGTGGAATACCTCGTGGCAGCGTTCATCGATGACGACGGGCGAATCGGGTACGAAGGGCGTCTTGGGGTAGACGCGCAGGAGATCGTCGGCCTCCGTCAGCACGCGCAGCGGCGGGATGCGCACCGTTTCGCAATCGCCGCGCTCGGCGAAGGCCGCCGCGCAGTCCGCCATCGCCTTCGTCTGGCTGCGCTCGAATTGCAATTTTTCATAGTCGAGGTCGGCCAGGATCATGGCGCTCTCGCGCGCGAAGAGCTTGCCCTCCGCGAGCAGGGCGCCGTTCTCCGCGATGATGTCATGGCCGCCGAAGACGAGGTCCGTCGTGGATTCGTGCACGCCGGCGGAAGCGTAGACGTAGCCGCAGATATTTTTTGCGCTGTCCTGCAGCACGAGCGCGCGCCGGAAGGCCGGCTTGCCGACGACCTCATTGCTGGCGGAGGGGTTGAAGAGGATCAGGGCGCCGTTCAGCGACAGCAGCGCCCCGGGAGAAACGGGCATCCACAGGTCCTCGCACAGCTCTATGCCGAAGGCCGGCCCGCCTGCGGCGTCGCGGAAGAGCAGGCTGCCGAAGGGTATCTCCCGGTCGAGCACGACGGTCCGCGTCCGCCGGCCCGCGAGCGCGGCGCCCGACGCAAACCAGCGCGCCTCGTAGAATTCCTTCGTGTTCGGCAGGAAGAACTTGGGCACGGCGCCGAGGATCTCACCCCGCCGCAGAAGCAGCGCGCAGTTGTACAGGTGGTTTTCGACGCGCAGGAAGGCGCCGACGATCAGAGCGGACTTCAGCGCGGCGCTCTCCGCAACGAGCTCCGCCAGGGCGTCGAGCTGGCTGCGGTAGAGCGCCTCCTGACAGAAGAGATCGCCGCAGCTGTAGCCCGTCAGGCAGAGCTCCGGGAAGAGCGTGACGCCGGCGCCCGCATCCTCGGCCCTTCGCGCGCAGCGCAGGATCTCCCGCGCGTTGTATTTTGTGTCCGCGAGCCTGAGCTTGGGCGTGACCGCCGCGACGCGGAGCATTCCGAGCTGCTTGTCGCTCATGAGAGCCTCCTTTGTTGTGCGTTTTCTCGGGCGGCCGGGCGAGGCCGCCCCGGCTGTTCACATATCCTTTAGGGAAAGGGCTTTGTACTCCGTCCTGTAGTCCTCCAGCTGCGGACGGATCTTCTCCGCCTTGGCCTTCAGCTTTTCCAAATCGATTCGGTGCGGGTTCCGTTTGACCTCCGCAAGCAGCGCGACGTGGTCCAATTCGCTCAGCGCGACGATGTCGATTTCGTTTTGCCCCTTGCTGTCCCAATATCCGCCGATGCGGTTCATACGACCCTCTTCTTCGATCTTTTCCCTGAAATATTGCTCCAGCGACTGCCCGCTGAATTGCTCGTAATCGCGCCGGATCAGTTCGAGCAACAGATCGAAGCGGTTTGTTTCGACGAGCGCCTGCCGCGGATAAATAAAGCGAAACCAGAAACGCAGCCAGGGGTCCTGTATTTTCCATTTCGTATTCCTGCTTCCCGGCTTCGAAAACAGCGGCCTGTTTCGGGCGATAAGGCTGTGCACCTGTTCCAGGGTTTGCAGGTAAGCCCCCGTGTTCTTTCCGATGACGGAATCGATCTCGCTCTGAGAGGTCTTGCCCGAGGCAATCAGCTGCAAAACGGAGAAGTACGTGCCGTATTCCTTGCCGAATTCCGAAACCAACAGGTCCCTGCCCTCGCTTATGAAGGGGGAACCGGGCGAAACCACCGTCCGCAGCATGGTTTCGGCGTCCGCGGCGCCCGCGTCGAGCAGCCAGCGAATGTACTGCGGCAATCCGCCGCTCAATATGTAGAGGCAGAGCAGATCCTCGGGCTCAAAGGACGGGCGCGCATCCGAAAGGATTTCCTTGAGGATGCTCGGACGAAAGGGGCGCAGCGTGATCTTGGACGTAAGACGGCCGAACAGCGGTTCCTTTTGATTCTCAAACAATTTCACCATGAGCGAATAAACGGAGCCGCACACGATGAGGTTCAGCTTGGCCCGCTCCCCGTACCGATCCCAGAGGTTTTGCATATCGCCGAACACGGAGGGATTGACGCGTTCGAATTCTTGAAATTCGTCCAAAACCAAGGTGAAAGGCTCTTTTTCCGAATAGATCAGCAGTTGTTCAAACAGATCGCGAAAGCGCGAAACGGCGCCGTAGATCCGCAGGCCCAGCGCGGCCTCCGCCTCCTGTTGAAATTCACCGCAAAGCAGCGCCTCGGTCTTTCTGGAAATGAAGAGATACAGGGACCTCCCGTCCCGCATCGATTCCAGGATCAAGGCGGTCTTTCCCACGCGGCGGCGTCCGTAAATCGCCGTAAAGCAGCCGCCTTTTTCGGAGTTTTTCCGAGTTTGGGCAAGGATCGCAAGTTCTGTTTTCCTGTCGTAAAATTTCACTGCGTCGCGCTCCGTCCGGGATTGCCGGTTTAACGGCGGTTAATTTAATGTGCATTAAATTAACGCACATTAAATTAACCGCCGTCGATGCTTTAAGGATACAGGAGCGCGGCTCGCTTGTCAAGGCGTATTTCGGCATTTCCCTTCGGGGCTTGCGCATATCGCGCGTCTGCTCTATAATGTA
>JAITLA010000091.1 GCA_031278145.1 Eubacteriales Family XIII. Incertae Sedis bacterium | reverse complement strand
TCGCGCAGGTACATGTGCTCCCCGCCTATCGAAACGAAGCCCGCGTCCGGCGCAAGCAGGCCCGCGACGCAGTTCAGCAGCGTGGTCTTGCCCGCGCCGGACTCGCCGCGCACCACGAGCACGCCGCTGTCGAAGCCGAAGCGCACATCCAGGGTGAAGGGGTCCAGTTTTTTTATGATATGAAACTCAATGCTGTTCATCGGCGCATCCTCAAGGATTCGTTATGGCATAAACCGGATATTTGGCTTGTCTTTTTTCCGTAACGAACTCTAATGGGTTATAGTTCAGAGGCAATCGGCCTTGGGCTTGGTAATCCTCTCCGCTCTTCGCAACGCCGCAAAGGACGCGGCGTTTGTGCTCGCTGCGGTGGCCGCAAAGAGCGCGGCCCTCGAATACCGCAATGACGCTTCGTGGAATACCAAGCCCAAGGCCCCGAAATAGCCGGCTTTTGCAAGGGGGTGTGAACTGTAACTCTAATAGTAATTCTTCTTTTTCAGCCACGCGTTCAGTCCCAATATCAACGCGAAGCTGAATACCGTCATGATCAGGACGAGCGCGTTGGCCGTTTCCGTCTTGCCGGATTCCACGGCGAAGTAGATGGCCGTCGGGACGGTCTGCGTCCTGCCGGGGATGTTGCCCGCGATCATCAGCGTGGCCCCGAATTCGCCGAGGGCCCGCGCGAAGGCGAGCACCACGCCGCTTACGACGCCGGGCCGGGCCAGCGGGAAGGTCACGGTGCGAAATATCCGCCATTCGCCGCTGCCGAGCGTCATGGCCGCCTGTTCGTATATGGGGTCTTCCGAAAGGAAGGCCGCCTTCACGTTCTGGTACATCAGGGGCAGGGAAACGACGCAGGCCGCAATCGTCGCCCCCACCCACGTGAAAACGACTTGCACGCCGAAGTGCTCCAGCAGAAAGGCGCCGACGGGGCCGCGCTTGCCGAAGGCGATCAGCAGCAGATAGCCCGTGACCGAGGGCGGCAGTATCATGGGCATGATCAGCAGGGTTTCCCAGATGTTCTTGCCGGGGATCTTCTTTTTGTTGATGATGTACGCGAAGAGGTTTCCCAGCAGAAATGAGAATACCGTCGCGACGCTCGCTATCTTGAGCGACAGCAGAACAGGCGTGAAATCCATGGCGCCTCCGTACCCTTGCGGTGCGCGCGGGCCACGCCGCAGGGCGCGGCCGCGCGTCGTTCCGAGATGATGCGTTACAGCACGGTGAAGCCGTACTTTTCAAAGACGTCCTTCGCGTAGTCCGATTGCAGATACGCGTAGAAGGCTTGCGCGGCGGCTTCGTTTTCCGAGCCCGCGATCAGGGCGGCGGGATAGACGATGGGGCTGTGGCTGTCCTCGGGCAGATCCGTCACGATCACGCCCGTTTCCATCAGGGCGGCGTCGGAGCGGTAGACGAGGCCGCAGTCCGCGTTGCCGGTTTCCACGTATTCGAGGACCTGCCGCACGTCCTTGGCGAAGATCAGCTTGCTTTCGACGTCCGCCCATATCCCGAGCGATTCAAAGGCCTGTTTTGCGTAATTGCCCGCGGGAACGGATTCCGGCTCTCCGATGGCGATGCTCGCCACGTCGGCGCTCGTCAGGCTGTCCACGCCGACGACGCCGGCCTTCTCCGCAGCCGCGATCAGGGTCAGCGCGTTGCCCAGCAGATCCTTGCGGGATTCCGGCACGATCAGGTTTTCTTCCGCGAGCCCGTCCATGTGGCCCTTCGAGGCCGACAGGAAGAGGTCGCAGGGCGCGCCCTCCGCTATCTGCTTCTGCAGGGTTCCCGATGCCGCGAAGTTGAAGTGGATGATGTCCGCGCTCACCGTTTGGTATTCCGCGTAGATCTCTTCGAGCGCGTCCGTCAGGCTCGCCGCCGCTGAGATGTTCAGCTCGACGCCCGTAGCCCCATCCGTTTCGGCTGCGTCCGTCGTCGTTTCCGCGCTCGTTTCCTCTCCCGTTCCGCCGCCTCCGCAGGCCGCAAAGCCGAGTGACAGCAGCGCGAGCAGGGCCGTCAGGCATAGGATTGTGTTCACTTTCTTCATTCTTTTTCTTCCTCCCTTTATATTGTATGACCGGCGCATATGCGCCGCATACAGAGTATTGTAACATTGTCGGAAGGAAAAGTATGTTGCCCGGGCAACATTTTTGATTTTTTTTTTGAGGGTTTGGGAAACGGATTTTGTTGGCGAAATTTATAAACGGAGCGCCACGGCGATCTTGCATACCGAGGCCATGCGATGTATACTTGTAGAAACGGACAAACGAACGAGCAAATGCAAAGGCGGTGCGAAAGCGAATGGCAAATACGGGTGCAAAGAAGGGCAATTATAAACGCGGACGGAAGCGCGGCGGCGTGCAGGCGCGCAAGCGGCGGGAGGAACGCGCGCTGCGGAAGCGGCAGGAGCAGCGGCAGCGGGCGCGGCCTTTGCCGGAGTTCGTGGGGCTGTTTGACCGGGCGGCGGATTTCGGCTTGGTCACTCCCTACGACAGGAACGCGCCGAAGGAGATCCGGATTGCAAAGAGCGACTTCGGCGGCGCTTCTTCCGGCGACAAGGTGCTGGTCAGGCTCACGAAGCGCGTGAGCGTGCCGCCGGAGGCCGCCGAGGGCCGCATCGTCGAGATCATCGCCGCGGCCGATGAACCGGGCGGCGATGTCTTGGCGGCCGTCAGACGCTTTGGCCTGTCGAAGGATTTTCCGCAAAACGTCGAGGCCGAAGCGGGGCGCGTCAAGCAGGTTGTTTCGGAAGCGGATCTCGTCGGCAGGCGCGATCTGCGTGGCGAACGCATATTTACGATAGACGGCGCGGACGCGAAGGACTTCGACGACGCCGTTTCCGTCAGGCGGCGCGCGGGCGGCGGCTGCGTTCTCGGCGTTCACATCGCCGATGTGAGCCGCTACGTCAAGGAGGGGAGCCGGCTCGACAAGGAGGCCCTGCACAGGGGCACGAGCATATACTTGCTCGATCAGGTTGTGCCGATGCTGCCCGTTTCGCTTTCCAACGGCATATGCAGCCTGAACGAGGGCGTTGACAGGCTCACGCTCTCCGTCGATATCTCAATCGACGCGGACGGAGAGGTCCTCGGGCATACGATCTACGAGAGCGTCATCCGCTCGAAGGCGCGGCTCGTCTATACGGACATCTCCGATCTGCTGGAAACCGGCGATCCCGCGCTGAAGGAGCGATACGCCGAAATCCACGACGATCTGCTGCTCATGGCTTCGCTCGCGCAATCGCTCCAAAAGCGGCGCGAAGCGCGCGGCAGCATCGATTTCGATCTGGACGAGGCGAAGATCAGCTTGGACGAAAACGGCATTCCCGTACTCGTGGCCGTGGCCGAGCGGCGCACGGCGAACCGCATGATAGAGGAGTTCATGCTGCTGGCCAACGAATGCGTGGCGGAGGAATACTGCCGTGGGGAATTCCCCTTCGTGTACCGCGTGCACGAGCGCCCGGACGCGGAGCGCATGACGGAATTCAAGACCTTCATCGGCGGCTTCGGCTTGACGCTGAAGAGCAGCCCCGAGAACGTGCGGCCCGCCGCGCTGAACGAGCTGCTTTCCGCGATAAAGGGCAAGCCCTATGAAAACGTCGTGAACACGGTGACGCTGCGTTCCATGCAGAAGGCTTTTTACAGCGCGGAATGCAAGGGGCATTTCGGCCTCGCGCTGCGTTATTACTGCCATTTCACGTCGCCCATAAGGCGCTATCCCGATCTGATCGTCCACCGCGTCATCAAGGAAAACCTGCGCGGCGGCATCGCGGCCGAACGGCGCGGCGTCCTGCGAGAAAAGGCCGAAGCCGCCGCGTTGCGTTCCTCCGAAACGGAGCGCAGGGCCATCGAGTTGGAGCGCGACGTGGAGAAGCGAAAGAAGGCGGAATACATGAGCTACCGGATCGGGGAATGCCACGACGCCGTGATCAGCGGCGTGTCTTCCTTCGGCTTCTTCGCGGGGCTGGCGAACACGGTGGAGGGGCTCGTGCACATGAACACGCTGACGGACGATTACTACATCTACGATCCCGCGCATTATCGGCTCGTCGGGGAGCGCAGGGGGCGGGTCTTCGCTCTCGGCGACACGGTGCGCATCCGCGTCGCCAAGGTGGACGTCGGCAGACGTGAGATCGATTTTGTCTTGGAGGCGTAGGCGCCGAACGCGTTCGGTGTTGGCGTGTTGTTGCGCGGGGGGATGGGGATCGGGAGAGGGCGTTCCCCGCGAGCGGGGGTGATCCGGCGCAGGACGTTTTGAAAGGCCTTGACGGGGAGGTCACTGACAAAGTACACACGGGGACGGTTCTTTTGTGTATTGGGCAGGTTTGGCACTGTGGCCCGTGCCGGTAAATCGCGCAATTCCAACATTGTATGTGTTACACAAA
>JAITLA010000149.1 GCA_031278145.1 Eubacteriales Family XIII. Incertae Sedis bacterium | reverse complement strand
GTTTCGTCGTCCAGATAGGCCGCCAGATCGATCCGCCCCCCATCCGGCGTGAACTTGACCGCGTTGCCGAGCAGATTGGTGATCACCTGCGCGATGTGCTGATCGTCGCCTATCAGGGTCTTCGGTATCCGCTCGTCCACGTGGATCGCAAAGCGCTGTTTCTTTTCCTCCAGCTTGTGGCCGACCACGTTCAACACCCGCCGCAGCACCTCGTCCAAATCGAAGGGCGCCGGCGAAAGCTCGAATTTTTGAGCCTCGATCTTCGACATATCCAATATATCGTTGATGATACCCAGCAGATGGTGCGCCGCGTCCTCTATCTTGTCAAAGCAGTTGTCCTTCCTGACGACGTCCGCGGCCCCCTTCCCTATGGACGTCATGCCTATGATGGCGTTCATGGGCGTGCGTATCTCGTGGCTCATGTTGGAGAGGAATTCGCTCTTGGCCTTGGACGCTTCCTCGGCGGTCGCGAGCGCGGTTTCCAGCGCGTTCGTGCGCTCAAAGACCAATTGCTCCAGCCGTTTTCCCTCCTGCCGGTTTCTGCGAAACATCACGAACAGGAGCGCTATCACGCACAGCGACAAGGCGATTGCCCCAAGGAGCCACGGGAGCCGCAGCTGCGCGAGCTTGGCGCGATAATCGTATGTCTTGCGCGCCCAGCGCTCCGCGATGTTTTCCGTGTCCACGATGCGCAGCGCCTTGCTGACAATCGCGCACAAAATCGCCTCGTCCTTGTTGAAGCCGAGCGTCGACTCAAAGTCGCTGCCGAAGACGATATTCGCCTTGTATCCGGATTCCTCGCGATAATTCGTGAGGTTCATAAGCAGATTCTGCGTCCCCATCAGCGCGTCAAACTCACCGCGCAGAAGCGCGGCCACGGCGCTTTCGGTGTTTTCGTACTCCACGATGTTCGAATGGTTTGGAAACCACGCGCGAAACATCTCCGTGTACACGGTGCTCCGAATGAGCCCTATCTTGGTGTAAAGCACCTCGTTGATCTCCAAATCGGGATAATCCAATTTGGAGATCAGGGCATAGTTGTCGGTCTGGATCGCCGCGTCCGGCCATAGAAAACGCCCTTCCCGCTCGTGCGAGCGGATCAGCTCGGTGGTCATCGCAACCTCTCCGCTTTCGAGCATTTCAATGATGTCCGCCCATTCGACGAGTTGATCGTTCACGCGCGCAAACGACAGCCCCGCAAGCGATTCGATCTCGCCCAGCACGTCGATGGCTATGCCCTGCCACTCCTCCTCTTTTTCATTGTAAAAACTGACCGGGTAATTGTCGTATTCCGCCACGAACGGGACGACCTCGCCTCGCGCCAGATAGGCCCGCTCCGCCTCCGTCAGCTGCGAGAGCAGCTTGTGACGCCTGTACGCGTGCTGCCCCTCGTTGTACATCACCGTCAGGTAGCGCGTCCCGCCGTTCCGCAAGGCCTTTTGCATCACCGATACGATGGGCGCGAGCGCCGGGTCTTGGGTGGTGAGGGAAACCGGGCCGTATATGAGCGGAAAAAAATCGGACGCGTACACGTCCGGATAGATGTCAAACGCGGCCTCCGCAATGCCCTCGTCAAAAAAGGCGTCCGCCTCTCCGCTTTTCAGCACGCGGTAGGCACTGTCGTAGTCGTTGACGTATAAGGTTTGGAAACGATCCTCGATGGCTTCCTCAATCGCGTCCGCCGTGGTCGTTCCTTCCAGAAAAGCGTAGCGCAGCGGGCGCGATCCGGCGAGATCGTCAAGCGCGGCGCTCCCGAAGATGCGCATGTATTTGACGGAGCGCTCCGCAATGGCGTCGGTCATGAAATAGATCTCCCTGCGCTCGTCGGTCGCCGTCAGTTCCCCGGTGAAATCCACCTCGCCCGTTTCCAGCCCGGCGATCAGATCGCCCCATTCGTAGATCTTCGGCTCGAAGGGGATGCCGAAAAGATTCGTGAGCCAATCGCAGAGCAAAGCCGTGAAGCCCATGATCTCGTCGTTCTCGCCGTAGAAGGCCTCGGCGGTCAGATTCGCGCCGTAAACGAAAGCGCGCGTGCGCTCCCGCAGGGCCTCGATGGCTTCCGCTTCGTCCTCCGTCACCCCCGGGATGTCCTTGTAAGACGCATAGGCAAAGCCGGTGTCGATTTCGGACCCCGGCGCCGTGCCCGGCGCACAGCCGCCGCACAGCAAGGCCAAAGCGAACGCGACGGCGATGGCTCCGCGGCATAACCGCCTATCGTGATATCTCATGCGCCCACCTCACACGGTTTCACGGCACGATGACCGCAGCCCCGCCGGCCGCTTCGTTTCGCGCGCAATGACGGAGGCCACTGACAAAGTACACACGGGGACGGTTCTTTTGGAACACATGGGGACGGTTCTTTTGTGTAACACATACAATGTTGGAATTGCGCGATTTACCGGCACGGGCCACAGTGCCAAACCTGCCCAATACACAAAAGAACCGTCCCCGTGTGTATTTGTGTAACACATACAATGTTGGAATTGCGCGATTTACCGGCACGGGCCACAGTGCCAAACCTGCCCAATACACAAAAGAACCGTCCCCATGTGTTCTGCGCCCAATGACGCGGGTGGATCCATCGGCCGGTCCGTCGATCCGCGTGGCACGGGATGCTCCAAGGGTTTATTCCGTAACGAACCCTAAGACTGCTTCTCCTTGATCAAAGCGGCGAGGCCGCGCATGGATTCCGTCCGCAGGGTCTGCGCGGAGGATTCCAAGTTGCTCTCGATGGTTTCCACCAACTCGCCGCGCAGGATCGCGATCTCGCGCGGCGCATCTATGCCCACGGCCACCTTGTCGCCGTTGACGGACAGGATTGTGAAGCTTATGGAATCGCCGACGCGGAGCTTCTCGCCCGCCTTCCTGCTGATCACAAGCATCCTCAGCCCTCCTCTCGCGCGAGGGCCGCATCGTTCGCGGATCCTGCGTCCGCCGCGTCGCCGGCGCCGAGGAAGGGCCGGCAGCGCACCGAGTAATCCTCGTTCAGCAGGATTACCTGACGGCCGACCATGCGCAGGGGGTTCAGGACCACGGGGCTCTTCGCGTTGATGGACAGCTTGCGCACATCGTCCGCCGGCACGGTGGCTATGACGAGGAAGATCAGATCCTTCTCCGACGCCACGTCAAGGAAGCGCAGATCCTCCTCGGACATGTGCGGGTCGTAATCGGGGATCATATCCCAGGGGGAGAATACGAGAAAGCAGGGGTGCGCGGAATGCACCGCCTGCAGGTACACGAAGGACACGCCCGCCTCCTCGTGCATAAAAACGGCAAAAGAAAGGGCGTCTTCGAAGCCGTAGACTCCCTGTGGAAAAGAATATACGGAATCATCCTCGATTTGGATGATTCCGAAATCTCGCGTTGTTACATCCATGCCGATCCTTTCTGCCTCCCGCTATGCCATCGCCTTGAAATGCGCGTCCTCTGTGGGAGGGGGCTCGTAATTCGGATCCGCGCTCCGCGGGAAATAGATCGGTCCGCCGATATACTTTATGATCACCCGGGGGTATTCGACGATCTCCACCTCCAGATCGGGCGGTATGAAATCGGTTTCCGCGGTCTGCCCCGCGGTCTGCGTTTCGGAAAGCTTTGCCATGTCGAAGTCGATCTTGAGGCCGATGAAGGGCATGGACGATACGGGCTGCGGCTGTGCGGCCGCCCGCTGCGGCGCGGCGTCGATCATGCGGTCTATGCCGCTGCTCGCCGCACGGTAGCGCAAGGCCTCCCCCTCCGCGTTCTCCGCGTTCGGATCGTCTTGGAACTGCACGTTCATGCGCAGAGTGCCGTTCTCCGCGTACTCCGTGGTCGCGGTGTAGTATCGCGGGACGTTCTGCTCAAAGCGATCCTGCAGCTGTATACGGATGGGGTTGCTCGTGATGGTGACGCGATCATTTTCCTTCGAAACATTCAGCTTCGCGGATTGGACGCTCGTGTTGCTCTTCCGCTGCGGTCGCGCCGTCGTGTACTCGATGGATATTGGAATCGTTTCGATTGAGATAAGCGGCTTCATCGGGTGGTTCCCTCCTTCCGTGCAGAAACCTGCTTGTATAAACTAACAATAATAATTCCTAACATATAACTTATATACAAATTATATACCGGGCGAACTTATTATGCAATACCCAAGATGTCGCTTATTCTCTGATTTTAACTTCCAATTATTACCACCAAAGCCCCGTGCGCCTTCTGTGGGGCGCCGGGATTTACACACGGGGACGGTTCTTTTGTGTATTGGGCAGGTTTGGCACTGTGGCCCGTGCCGGTAAATCGCGCAATTCCAACATTGTATGTGTTACACAAATGAACCGTCCCCATGTGTTCCATTGGGCAGGTTTGGCACTGTGGCCCGTGCCGGTAAATCGCGCAATTCCAACATTGTATGTGTTACACAAATGAACCGTCCCCATGTGTTCCGGAATATTTTAAATTCCGCAACGGCCCCTCTTCTGACAAGATTTCGCAAAGATAGTTTACTACGGAAAGAAGGTATGTTATTATATACATACCGAATGTCCCACGGGCAACGGGCCCGAGCTTTTGTCGTTCCCGCAAGGCAAGGAGGAAATTCCCATGCATCACGGCACCCACCCCCTTCGCAAAGCCAAGCGCCGTACACTTGTCGCGGTCTTGGTTTTGGCGCTGCTGCTCCCGATTTTGCCCTCCGTTCCGCGGGTCGCGGCGGACGGCGTCGAAGCGCCGCGCATCGTGCGCCAGCCCTCGGACGGAACCTATTCCGAGCAGGCGACCGCGCGCTTCTACGTGCGGGCCTCGAGCCCGGACGACGGCTACCTGACATATGCGTGGTATATCTCAGGCCCCTATAACGCGCCGATCCCGGCCGACCGGACGGGGGATCTCACCGGGGTCAAGATAGAGGGCGCGGAATCCTCCGTACTCACGACCCTGACGCCGGCGGTCACGGGCACGCTGTATTACTACTATTGGGTCGAAATACAAAATCACTCCGGCGGCGAAACTTCGACGTCTTTGCGCAGCCGAGCCGCGCTCGCGAAGATCGTGGACAAGGCCCTGCAGCCGCAGCTCATGAACGGCGACTTTGAAACCGACGCCGCGACGAGCTTTCCGGGAACAAAGCTCAATAAGGGCATCCACAACTCAAACACGACCGCGGCT
>JAITLA010000041.1 GCA_031278145.1 Eubacteriales Family XIII. Incertae Sedis bacterium | reverse complement strand
ACACGCCCGAGCTGCCGCCCCTGCCTTCGGAATACTACGGCCGCTACAACGAGGGGCTTGAAACGCCCTCCGGCAAATTCGAGTTCGAGGCCCAAACCCTGAAGCGCTTCGACCCGAACGACAAGGAACGCATGCCGATATGCACCTACATCCCCTCCCCGGAGGGCACGGAATCCGAGTTTTATGAAAAATACAAGCTGCAGCTCATCTCGCCCCACGCCAAGTACAGCTTCCACACGATGGGCGACAGCAAGGATTCCTGCATCAACGACATCAACGAGCACCGCAAGCCGATAGACGGCTACTATTTCTGGATATTTCGCATGAACCCCGAGGATGCAGCGGCGCGCGGGCTCAGCGAGGACGAACCGATAGAGGTGTACAACGACCGCGGCAGCGTCGTCTGCGCGTTGGAGCTCACGGAGCGCCTCCCGCGCGGCATCGTGCATTCCTACGAGTCCTGCGCGGACTACCGCCCCATCGGCGAGCCAGGGAAATCCCCGGAGATGCACGGCTGCATCAACAATTTGACGCCCGCGCGCATGATTACCAAGCACGCCCACGGTCTGTCCGTGAATTCCTGCTTGGTTGAAGTCAGGAGATGGGAAGGAGATTTACGCAAATGGAAAGCCTGCGAATGATCGTCGATCTCGCGAAGTGCGTCGGCTGCTTCAACTGCTTGATGGCCTGCAAGGACGAGCATGTGGGCAACGCGTGGCCGCCCTACACGGACAGCCAGCAGAAGCACGCGCAGAAGTGGATCGAGCCGCTGCGCCACGAGCGCGGCACCGCGCCGTACACGGATTTGTGCTACGTGACAAGGCTGTGCAGACATTGCGACGACGCGCCCTGCGAGAAGGCCTTCCCCGCGGCCGTGCAAAAGCGCGGTGATGGCATCGTGCTGTTGAACGCGGAGGAAGCCAAGGGCAATGAGGATTTGGTCGCCGCCTGTCCTTACGGGATGATCTCTTGGAACGAGGAATCGCGTACCGCGCAGAAATGCACGATGTGCGCGCATTTGCTGGACGACGGATGGCAGGAACCGCGCTGCGTGCAGGCCTGCCCGCTGCGGGCGCTCAGCATCGTCAAGTGCACGGACGCGGCCTTCGCGGAGATTGCGGAAAATCAAGGTCTGCAGCCGCTCAGCGACGGTCCCGGCAAGCCCCGCGTCCTGTACAAGAACCTGTATCGGTACACGAGCAATTTCATCGCGGGCGCGCTCTGCTTCATGGAGGACGGCGTCGAAAAGGCGGCCGCCGGTGCCGGGGTGCGGCTCTCTGCGGGCGGCGTCCCGCTGAAGGAAACGGAAACGGATTTCTTCGGCGAATTCAAGTTTGACGGCATTCCGAACGATACGGGCGTGTTTCGGATCGACTGCGCCTTGGACGGCTTCAAAGACACGAAGATCGAGCTGTCCGTCGGCAAGGAGAGCGTGTGCTTGGCGCCCATATGCTTCAAGAAGACGGGGTCTGGCGCCTAGCGCGCAAAGGGTCGCCCTTTCGGGGGCGTGACATCGAAGGGAAGCAATCCTTGATGAGAGAACATTCCGAAGCGTTGCGAATCGGCGTGGACGCGCTCCTGCGGGAGGGCTACCGCCTGTGGGAGGAGGCGGGACTGCCGCCGCTCGCGCCGGAGGCGCGCTACGCGGCCGTTGACGCTGCGGGAGCGATCTACGGCGGACCCCACCCGCGCGAATTCGCCGCCGCCTGTCAGTGCTACCATCTGTTCCGGCTGCTGCATCTGCGGGTGGAGGAATTCCCGGAGGCCGCCACGCTTCTGGGCGATTACTTCTTCAGCCTGTTCTCCGCGCATCTGATCCCGCTGGACAGCGTGGCGCTGATCCGAGCCTTTTCCGGCTGTCTGGCGCGGGACGCCGTTGCCGCGTGCGCGGACGGCGGACGCGACGCGGACGACGCATTGGCCTTTGTCTCCGTTGTCCGAGAGGCTCTGCGGTCATGATCGGCGCGGCGGGCAAGCTCGACATGCGGGATGCGGCGGACCGCGCGCGCCGCATCGACAAAACGCTGTACCGCAGACTGCGGAATTCCTTGACGGCGATGGAAAAGGAGCTTCTGCAAAGCTGCGACGAGGCCGGGACGGCGCGCATGCGAAGCGACGTGCGGCGGGTGATCGGCGCCGGAGGCAAGCGCCTGCGACCGAGCCTCGCCTGCCTCTGCGGCAATGCGGACGCAGCCGTCCAACGGCCGCTGCGCGTCGTTCCGCTGATGTGCATGCTGGAATCGATGCACACCGCCTCGCTCATCCACGACGATGTGGTGGACGGCGCGACGGCGCGACGCGGCGTCGCGTCGATCAACGCCTCGTCCGGCGGGCTTGCGGCGGTGCAGAGCGGGGATTTTCTCTTGGCAAAGGCGATGGAAAGGCTGGAATACTATCGCGGCACGGGCATCAACGAAATGCTGGCGGCGGTCTCCGCCGAGATGTGCCACGCGGAATTGCGGCAACAGCGCGTTCGGTACGAGCCGGACGCGCAGGACGAGGCATTCTGCTACGCGCTGATCCGCGGCAAGACCGCGAGCCTCCTGTCGGCGAGCTGCGGCGCGGGCGCGCTGGCCGGCGGCCTTGCCGAGGACGCGGTGCGCAGACTTGGTTTTTTCGGGGAACGCTTCGGCTTGGCCTTTCAGATCCTGGACGACGTGCTGGATTACAGGGCCGAAGAGGCCTTCGGCAGGCCGTCCGGGCAGGATCTCCGAAACGGCGTTCTCACCCTGCCCGCGCTGCTGTGCGGGATCGGCCGGCGGGAGGCGCTGCGGCGCCTGTTTGCGAAGCGGAACAAGACGAAGCGGGAGCTTGGGCTTCTCGTCGAGCACGTGCGCGGATCGGACGCCTTGGAACGCGCGGCGGAACGGATCGCGCTGCACTGCGAGGAAGCGCTCGATGCGCTTGCCCCCCTGCGGGAGGGCGCGGAAAGGCACGCGCTCACGCGTTTGGCGATGGGTCTCGCGGAGCGGGCGCACAGCCTTTTACGGAAATGAAACGTATTGTATGCCTTACAAGGAGGGTATCGGAATGAAGACGACCTATCATTTTGCAATGGTGCCGGAGAGGAAAAGCGGGATCGGAACGATTGTGAAGATCGGACTTGTGGCCGGCGGCGTTTACCTGGCCTACAAACAGCGGAGCGGCAAGGGCGCAGGGCCGGGAACGGGCGCGCGGGACGCGGAATCGCCCAACGCGGGAAGCGTTGAGCTGAGCCGCGGCGTCGACGCGGCGGCCCGCGAGATCGGCGACTTTACGGCACGCGTGCTAAAGGCGGCAAAGCGCATTCCGGACGCCATCGGCAAATAGCATTTCGGCTCTGCGGCACACCGCCGCAGAGCCGAAATGCCATAGAGCACGAATGCGGACGAGCGCAGCCCCGTTATTTCACGGGCAGCCACGTCTCGAAATATCTCGCAAACTCCCCGTCCTCCATCACGCTGGCGAGCAGGATGCCAAAGGCGTCGCCGCAGACGGTCAGATCGTTCTCCTTGGCGTAGTCCACCATATAGCGCAGGTGGCGCGGGGAGAAATTGCCCTTGCCGACGTTCCTGAACACGGTGCGGACGCACTGCACGGACGGGCTGTACACAATCGGCGGCTCGATCTTCACGTTCAGCTTCTCCGCGTAATACGACGAGAGCTCCAAGCCCCAGCGATAATCGCGGCCGGACTCGCACAGGAGATCGTCCATGGTTATCTCAAAATAACAATGCGTGAAGGGCATGAGCCCCAGCCATTCGCGCGACAGGCGATTCAGCGTCGGCGAATTCTCGAAGATTTCCGTGTAACGATTGAAATACAGGATGTGCGCGGGGCACATCGCAACCACGCACTTGTCCAGCAGGAGCTCGATGCGGGCGATCTCCGCCCGCTGGTGCTCGGAACGCTCCAGCAGG
>JAITLA010000279.1 GCA_031278145.1 Eubacteriales Family XIII. Incertae Sedis bacterium | reverse complement strand
GACTACGCCGCCGTGGAGATCGCCTACAGCGTGACCGCGAGCCTGGCCGTCACGGCCGCCGTCCCCATCACGGCGGGCCTTTGCGTATCGGTGAGCGGCGGGCGCGCAAGGACCCCGCGCACGCGCAAGCAACAAGGCCCGAAGTGCCCGCCGCGGGATACGAAAACGCAGACGCGGGCCTCGCGATAAGGCGGCTTGCGCGTCGCGCCCCGGGCGGCCTTTCATCCGCGCGCGTTCTCGGGCGGGCCGTCGCCGCTTTCGGCCTCGATGCGCGCCATGCGCGCGAGCAGCGTCGGGTGCGAATGCTGCCAAAACACGACCCAGGGATGCGGGCTCAGGTTGGCCAGCGCCTTGGATTCCAGCTTCTTCAGACCGGCGATCAGGGCGGCGCCGAGGCCGTATCCCGAGGCGAAGGCGTCCGCTTGGTACTCGTTGCGGCGGGAAACGCAGTTCTGTATCAGCCGGAGGATCAGCGACAGCGGCAGCATGATCAAGGAAAAGCCGATCAGGCCCAAGTGCGGGGATGGCGTAACGCCGCCCAAGGCCCACGCGACGTCCGGCCGGCCCACGAAGAAGGAGAGCGACAGGAAGAGGATGAAGCTGCTCGCGAGGCTGAGCGCGATGAGTACGCGCATATGCTTCCTTTGGTAGTGGCCGATCTCATGCGCCAGCACCGCAACGATCTCCTCCTCCGACAGGTCCGCGATCAGCGTGTCGTACAGCACGATGCGTTTTTTGCCGCCGAAGCCGGTAAAATAGGCGTTGGCCTTGGTGGAGCGCTTCGATCCGTCCATGACATAGATGTTTTCCAGAGAGAAACCCGCCCGCGCGGCAAGGGCTTCGATTGCGCGGCGCAGCTCGCCCTCGGGCAGCGCCTCCTGCCGGTTGAACAGCGGAACGATGAGCTCCGAGTAAAAATAGTTGAAAAACAGAGAGAACAAGGCTACGACGATCCAAGTCGGCAGCCAGAACCAAGCGCCGAGGGCCCTGTACAGGAGCAGCATGGCCGTGATGGTCACCCCGCCCAAGACGGCGTACAGCAGCGCTTTTTTCAGCAGATCCGCGATGAAGAGGCGCGGCGTGGTCTTGTTGAACCCGAAACGCGCCTCGATGACGAAGGTGTCATAGATCGAGAAGGGCAGGGACAGGACGCCGCCGGCAAGGAAAAAGCAGCCGAGGTACGCGAGGGACAGGAGAACGAAATGCCCCATCCGCTCCGCGAGCCACAGATCGAACAGGCCAAAACCGCCGGAGATAAGCATCGCGACGTAAAAAATCGCGAAGACGAGGCGCTTGCACTGTTCGACGCGGGAACCGGCCGCCTGATACCGCTGCTGCCGCGCGTATTCCGCCTCGTCGTATATGCCGCGCAGCGCCTCCGGCATCACGGGACGCATGTGGCGGCGGTTCAGCGCGGCGAGCAAGCAGCCCCAAGCGAAGTCGAGCAGGCAGATGGCGATAAAGGCATAGTAGAACACGGTATACATAATACACCCCCTTTCTTGGTTTCATCTACATTATACCTTAGAATCCGGAGATTGTAAATATAAAATTTTGATTTTTTGTAGTTTTTTATTATATAGGAAATATCGCTCAAGAAAATGGTGCGGGAAAGGATGCCCGGAACAGGAAACAATTCAAATTGGGGCGCAGAAAACCGCCCTGCCCATAACGGCAAGCAATGAAATCAAAATCGTAATTATCGGCAGAACAAGCCCCGGCATTTGCTCTCTCGTTTTGAGAGAAAGATTTGCGGAAGGATGCCGCCCACAAGCACGATAAGAAAGAAAGCGGGGGTTCCTGCGGCGAAGTTCATTCCGCCGTCCCCCAGCGAACGCTGACGAGGAAGCCCATTTTCAGCTTGTCCAGCCCCCACATGTTGAGCCTCGTGGCCGGCTTGAAGCGGCCTTCTTTTCGCAAAGCCCCAAAAAACGGGACGCTCTCGACCGCGCTGATTTTCGGTGACCAATTTTTCAGCTTTTGCGCGTCGTTCACGTAAAAACGCATCTCCGAACCCTTGTTCCCGGTTTTGCGCACCATTCGGTTGGATATCTTGACCGCCGTTTTTGATTGCGCGTCAAAAAACAGCTCGCCGCGCGGAAAATGCTCCGCCACGCGGGAGAACAATTCCCTTAGCTGCGATTCCTCAAAATAGTAGAACAGCCCGCCCGCGAGGATGAACACGGTACCGTCGGCGGTTTCGACTTCGTCAAGCCAGGTGTAATCGAACATGGACTTCGCGATGTCGGCGCCGTTTTCGGGCTCGGAGATGAACCGGTGCCGGAACGCCATGGCCTCCGGCAAATCAAGGTTGTACCGGCGGACTGTGCCGTTGTCCACGCGGCTGAGCGTTGTGTCAAGCCCCGAACCCAGGTTGACGACCGTGCCGTTCGGATGCTCGCGCAGGTACGCGAGGCAGCGTTCGTCAAGCCGCTTGGCGCGAAGCAGACAGCAAAGGGCCCCGTATTCCGTGGCGTAAGATTTGTCGATTTGCGTGAAATCGAAATCCATGCCATTGACGATTCGAATCGCCTCGTCGTCGCGCAGGATGTCGGGGAACATGCGGCTCGCCTTCGCGCGTCCGTAGACGGGAAGCAACATGGTCGATTGCACGGTTTGGCTCTGCAGCCCGGTGTTGTTTTCCATAAAGAACACCTCAAAAAATCTCCGCGTTCCGATTCGGCCCTTCTGTAACGATTATACAATAAATCCATCTGTTTTGCAATGGTTTTCGATATGCGCAGCGCCCTCGCGCCGGAACGCCGGAAGCAAATCACAATGTCATACAACAACAGAGCAATTTCGGTTTCGGATCCACAGGCGGTGGGGAAGCTGACGGAAAAACCGCGCAAGTACGAGGAATCACAGGACAGCATGAAAGCCATTCATGCCCATTGGAGGCAACCTCAAGTTGAAACTCGACTAAGCGCGCCCGTCCGGCACGACGAAAACCGCGCCGTATTTGTTGTCGACGCGAATCGCGATGTCGCGGCAGATCTCGATGTGCTGCTTCTGATCGTTGCCCCCGCTCTTCTCCTTGAACTGCGTCATGCGAAAAAGCTCGCCCGTGTAGGCGTTGCACATCGGGATCCACGCCGGCTCCGCGTGCCCCGGCACGTCCGATTGAACGAACAAGATGCTTTTTTTGGGGTCCGGCCCGACCGCCACGCAGAGTGCGGCCATGTCCGGGATGTTCTCGCGCAGCCGGGCCGCGTCCTTGGGCACGGTGATGGCGTGCATGTCCACGATGCGGTAGACGCACGCGTTCTCCTCTTTTTATACAGCATATATTTCATAAATATCTTCAAGCGTAACGGATCTTCCCAAAATGGAACATATCTCACTTTCCCTGGATAGAAACAATTTTGAAATGAGGTTCCGAGCGTCCGCTTTCGTTCCGTAGTGAATTTGATTATGACAGTTGCTGCACAGCGAAAATATATTTTGCTCTCTATCCAAGTTTACATCAAAAAAATCCGTCTTTGACATCGGAATGAGGTGATGTGGCTCCGTATATTGTTCCGAAGAGTTCCTGCGCGGAAAAGACGGATGGTTCGCGTCCACTTCACACCGGTATCCGGCGCCGCCGAGCGCGCGCTTTGAAACCAACGGATTGCGAGGGTAGGTGTTTTTGTTCCCCGCGCGACCGGAGGCAGGCCCTTTGGGCAATGGCTCATTCAGCGGAGGCGCGTGCGGAATCTCCGGGCCATTGTCGAAAGTGGACAGTTGTTTTAAGAGAAGCCGATCCGCCGCTTCTTCAGGGCATATTTGTTCATAGAAAAGCTTTTGAAAGAAGGTCGGTGTAAAACACCGATTGCCGGGTTCGAGCTTGCCGGCTTCCTCCGCAAGTGAATAGAAGTATTCCTTACCGGATTCCGTTATGTTCCATATTCCGTCCGCTCTTTTTTCCATATATCCATACTCCATCAAATTTATCCGTTCATATGAAAAATCGCTTCTCCACTTTTTTTCCGTGCGGGACCCGGATGGCCTCGGCATATCGTTCCGATCGTTTTTGTACCAGTAATTTTGTTCCTGTATATGACGCAATACGTGTTTTCTCGCGGCGCCGCCGTCCAACTCCATGAATGAATAGAGCAATACCAGCCACATTTGTTTCTCTTGATTCATCTGTTTTTATCCTCCGAATCCAAAAGGCGTAAAATCGGATAAGTGATATATTGTTCTATAAGCAAACGCGCAAATTCCATAAGCAATGAACGCAACTCGATATCCGTGTTATTCCGCAAGCGTTCAAAAACCGCAAACAACGTATCGCCGATTTTCTTCTGCATGGCATGCTCGGGATAATAGAACGATACCTTTGAAAGCTTGGCGTTGTCCATGCTCGCGTATTTGGTGAACACGGTAGACACGTTGTCTATCTCTCGACGGTATGCGGCGCTGCGGAAATATCCCGCGGCATAGAGAGGGTATATCGTTTTGTTGTCCACCGGTCGAAGGCGTTTTACAAAGCTTGCGTAAACAGCCTCACTGTCTTTTGCCGCGACACAACAACAGGCAAGTTCATCATTCGTTTCGCTCGTCCTGTTTAGCAACACATCGCCATACTTTATATTGTATTTTGCGGCCTCCTCTTTCGAAACCCGAACCCGTGCGTGCAAGTTGTCCGGAAGAAACGGATGCCGTATTATCGTTTTGACATCCAGCAAGGCCTGCCCTTGCCCAAACGCCTCTTTATTTTTTGACAATCCGCCAAAAATTTCATACAAATCCGACAGCGGCGCCTTCCGCCATGTCGAAACCATATCCAACCGCTCCCATTGCGTCAAATCCGCCAAAAGGCTTTCGTCTGCGGACAAAAGCCGCAACGCGTTTATACATTCCGGCAGACGCGATATGTTTGCCCGTATGACGGACGATTCCAAATATTTGACGGATGTATATAAGTTGGGACTCAATATGTATTCTTTTTGAGCGAGCTCTTCTAACGTCACAACCGCAAATGTTTCCGTCCTATCCTCCTTCAAATTTCCTCTTCGATAGTCGTCCACTATCGTTACCAAGTTTTCAACGTTCTGCGCGGAAACGGTCTTTTTTATCTTCGGTTCGAGTTTCTCGGCATCCACCAACAGAATTTTATCACAGTCTCGATTGTTGTTCAGCAACCAAAGACAAAACGAGACTTTCGTGGAATAAAAAAGGCCCGCGGGAAAAGCGATGATACCTTCCACTTTGCCATCTCTTACAATTGCCTCACGTATACGGCTTTCGTCGGCAACCCGACCGGTCAGCGATCCGTTGGGCATAAGAACGGCGGCGCGCCCATCCTCCTTTAAATGGCTTAACACATGCTGCAACCAAGCAAAATTTGCATTTGAACGGGGTGGAATGCCATAATGCCATCTGCTGTCTCCATAGACAGAGCCGTAACCATCATACCACCCGGAAAGGTTAAACGGCGGATTCGCAATAATATAATCAAACAACTTGCCGGGATGTTGATCATCGGTCAGCGTACAAGCGGCCCGACTCCCCAAATCAATGTCCGCACCATGCAATACGGAATTCATTTTAAGGATCTCTTGAGATTCCGAATCCTGCGCCTGGCCGTAAAGTGCAAAGGACGCATCCTTTGACATTCTTTGGGACGCGCCCGAAAGCATCACCCCGCTCCCGCAGCAGGGATCATATAAGCTGCCGCCGGTTGGATTCAGTAAGGCGCCGATGCACTGCGCCACGTTCATAGGCGTATAAAAATCCCCGCTTGCACCGGGACTGAGCCGGGTCTTCTTTTTTAGAAAATCTTCATATGTGTATTCCATATATAACCTCATAACCGAGCAATTTCCCATATGGATAATATATATGGAATCGCGAACAAAAGCAAGAAAAATCGATACGAATATACCGACTTGGAGATTGCCAATATTAAGTGTCGTGTAAGTTCATGGAAATCCGATATTGACTTTGACCTTTTTCCGAGCCGTCCGCGGCGGTCTTCCGCGGACGGAACCGGGGGTGCGGGGCGCTCCCCGCGGAACACCTCAGACAGAGGCGGCGGCAACCTCGTTCGGCGTTTTGTACCCGAGTATCTTCCTCGGATAATTGTTCATCCAATCCTGTATCTGCTTCACATACTCCTTGGA
>JAITLA010000272.1 GCA_031278145.1 Eubacteriales Family XIII. Incertae Sedis bacterium | reverse complement strand
GCTCGTCAAGGTCTGCGGGGAGCTGGGCTATCCCGTGTTTCCGGAGGTTGGGCAGAGCGAGGAAAACTGCACGACGCGCGTCATAGAATTCCCCGTAAAAGCGCCTACGGGAAGGATCAAGCGCGACGTTTCCGCCATCGAGCAGCTTGAGATCTACAAGATGTTCATGGAACACTACGTGGATCACAACTGCTCCATCACGATCCACGTGCGCGACGAAGAATGGGACGCCGTGGAGGAATGGGTTTTCGAGCACTGGGACGATACGGTGGCGCTCTCCTTCCTCTCCTTCGAGGACAGCTTTTACGAGCTTTTGCCCTATGAAGAGATCTCGCGGGAGGAATACGAGCGGCGCGCGGCCGCGATGAAGCCCTTCATCCCCTCGCTGATCTCGAAGTACGAAAAGGAAGAGATCGAGTACGATCTCGGAAACGAGGGCTGCGAAACGGGGGTTTGCCCGATACGCTGACGCGGGCGCGCCCAGCGCGCCGGTCAGGGCCTTTGTATCCGCGCGGCGCTCCCCAAGGCGCGGGCGCGCGAACCGTCGATGTGCGCGCGCATCGCGCTTGCGCCCGCTGCGGCGTCCGCGGCGCGAAAGGCGTCGAATATGCGCTTGTGCTCCGCGAGGATCGCGGGGAGATCCGCCTCGGAGTACGGCAGGGTCTGCCGGCTGTAGCGTATGTATATCTGATAAGAGGAAAGGATGTGCCGCAGCATGCGGCATCCGGACGCGATATAGATCAACTGATGGAAATTCGTATTGATTTCCGTCATTTTTTTCGTATCGCGCTTTTCCGTGTAAAACTCCATGAACTCCACAATCTCGTCAAGTTCCGCGAGCTGCTCTTCCGTGATCCGTTCCGCGGCCCAGCGCACGGCCTGCAACTCGTAGATTTCTCGCAGGGTGAATATATCGTCCATATCGCCGCGCGACAGGCCCAGCACGAAGGCGCCTCTGTTCGGAATCATTTCCAAGAGACCCTCCGCCGCCAGCTGCTTCAATGCTTCGCGCACGGGCGTGCGGCTGACCTTGTACATGTCGCACACGCGCTGCTCCGTCAGCTTCTCGCCGGGTCGCAGGCGCTCCGCCAGTATGTCCTCGCGCAGTTTGAAAAAAAGATCGCCGGACAGGGAATACGGCGAGATTCCGTCTTCGACGCGTTGCACCTTCGTTCTCATCGAGCGTCGGCCGCAGGGTTCCGTTCGCCGCTTTTGATCATGTTGATCTTCCCGCCGAGGCGCAACATGGCGATCTCAAGCGCGGAAAAATCGGTGCGCGCCCTTATGATCGCGCCGCTCTCCTTTATCTTGATCTCCAAAACGGGCGTCGCGATGCGGTCGTGCGCGTCCTCTATGCGCAGGCACAGGCCCTGCGTAAGCCGCTCCCAATCGGCGGGATCCTCGAAGCATAGGGGCAGTATGCCGCTGTTGATCAGATTGGAGCGGTGTATGCGCGCAAAGGACTTGGCCAGCACGATCCGCACGCCGAGGTGCAGGGGGGCGAGGGCCGCGTGCTCGCGGCTCGAACCCTGGCCGTAATTCTCTCCGCCGACAATCGCGGCGACGCCGGCCTTGCGGCAGCGTTCGGCAAAGCCCGCGTCCGTCTTTTCAAAGCAATAATCCGCCAGGTACGGGACATTGGAGCGATACGGCAGCAGGCGCGCGTCCGACGGCATGATGTCGTCCGTCGTGACGTTGTCGCCCGCGCGCAGGGTTATGACGGCCTCCAGCACGGAGGGCAGGCGCGTGTTCCGTGGGAAGGGCTTGATGTTCGGGCCCATCGCGACGGCGGTGTTTTGCGCGTCCCGGCCGGCGGGCGATACGATGAAGTGGTCGTTCTTCGGAAAATCGACGGGTGCGACGGGCGCAAGCGCGAGGCCGCTCTTCATGCCATCGGTCAAATGCCCCGCAACGGCCGAGAGGGCGGCGGTTTCGGGGCTGACCAGATACACGTCCGCGTCGAGGGTCCCGCTGCGGCCCTTGAAATTCCGGTTGAAGGTGCGCAGCGATACGGCGCCCGAGCGTGGGGACTGGCCCATGCCGATGCAGGGGCCGCAGGCGTTTTCTATGACGCGTGCGCCCGCGTCTATGAAATCCGCCAGCGCGCCGTTGCGCGCGAGCGTGCGCAGAATGCCGCTCGAACCCGGGGATATGACGAGGCTGACGTCCGCATGCACCCTGCGGCCCTTCAGGATTGCCGCGACCTTCATCAGATCGCTGTAGGACGAGTTGGTACAGCTGCCGATTGCGACTTGATCCACTTTGATCGGGCCGATGTTCGAAACGGTGTCCACGTTGTCGGGGCTATGCGGCCGCGCGGCCAAAGGCACGAGCGCGGAAAGGTCCACGCGCAGCGTTTCATCGTACACCGCGTCCGCGTCTGCGGCGAGCGGGACGTAATCCCCTTCCCTGCCCTGTGACCGCAGGTATGCCCGCGTGTTCGCGTCGCTCGGAAAGACGGAGCTCGTCGCGCCGAGTTCCGCGCCCATGTTCGCAATCGTGGCCCTATCCGTCACGGAGAGGGACGCAAGGCCGTCGCCGGTGTATTCGATCACCTTGCCGACGCCGCCCTTTACGGTCAGGCGTCCGAGGATGTGCAGGATCACGTCTTTGGCGGAAACCCAAGGGCGCAGGCTGCCCGTAAGCTCGATCCCGAGGACCTTGGGGACGATCAGGCCGTAGCTGCCCTGCGCCATCGCGACGGCGACGTCGAGGCCGCCCGCCCCTATCGCGAGCATGCCGAGGCCGCCCCCCGTCGGGGTGTGGCTATCCGAGCCGAGAAGGGTCTTGCCCGGAACGCCGTAATTTTCGAGGTGGAGCTGATGGCAGATGCCGTTGCCGGGTTTTGAGAAGAGGACGCCGTGCCGCTTGGCGACGCTCTCTATGAAGGCGTGGTCGTCGGCGTTTTCAAAGCCGGTCTGCAGGGTGTTGTGATCGACGTAGGCGACCGAAAGCTCGGTCTTGACCCGGCCCGCGTCCATGGCCTCGAGCTGCAGATAGACCATCGTGCCCGTCGAATCCTGCGTCAGCGTCTGGTCGATGCGTATCACGATCTCCCGCCCCGGGACCGCTTCGCCCGAGAGCAGGTGGTTTTCGAGTATTTTGCGGGTCAGCGTCTTTCCCATAAAATCGTTCTCCTTTCAGGGCTGTCCATAAACTTTCACCCGTTCCCGCAAAAGCGCTTCATAAAACCACGGCGCCCTGTTTTTTGTGCCGTGCTGTTCAAGCGATTCTTCCGTGAGCAAATCGATCCTCTTGCCGATGCCGTCCCGCAAATCCTCATACAGCGCGCCCATGACAATGCCGCGTACTTTGATAAGCTTCGAGGTGCGGAAGAGGATGCGCTGCTTCATATCGGGAACCCGGCCCACTTGCGGTTCCACGTCCATGCTCGTTCCGTCCGCGAGGGTCAGCTTCAGATCACGGAGCCAAAATCGAATCTGAGCGCGGTCTTGCCAAACAGACGGCGGGCAGGGGTGCGCAAGGCCCCTGCCCGTCGTCTGTTGAATTAAGGAAGCGTGCGGACGAGAACCGCGCGGGCAGCGTTTGCAAATCCGTTTCGTGAATGCTTCGCGCGCTATTGCGCTTTGCTCTCGGCCATGTGCCGGCTGAGCTCGTCCACGGGAATGCCCGTGTATTTGGACGCCGTTTCAAGCGGTAGCCCGTCGTCGAGCATCGCCATGGCCGTTTTCAGCCTGCCATTGCGTTCGCCTTCGGCCTTGCCTTCGGCCTTACCTTCGGCCTTGCCTTCGGCTTTGCCTTCGGCCTTGCCCTCGGCTTTGCCTTCGGCCCGTTGCAATTGCCGTTCCATGACGTTCAGCGCTTGTTCGTATTCCCATTTGCGGTACGCCGTGCGGGTCGCCTTGTCGGCGGAGGCCAATTCGTAGCGCTCCACGAA
>JAITLA010000221.1 GCA_031278145.1 Eubacteriales Family XIII. Incertae Sedis bacterium | reverse complement strand
ATCGTGGGCGCGTCCATCGCGCTCGCGGTTCTCGGCGCCGTGCACGTGCTCGGAATCATGGAGATGGCCTGGGGTCAGGGCGCCATCGCGGTATGGTTCTCCATCTCGCACGTCACGCTGATCTGCGTCATCTGCCTCGCGACGGGGCGTTTCATCCGCCGCATGAAGGTTTCGACCGTGCCTGAAATGGTCGGCAAGCTCTACAACAAAAAGATCGTCACGGTCGTCGTCGCCGTCATCGCGGCGCAGACCTTCGCAATCCTCACGATGGAGGTGCAGGCACTCGGCGTCACCATCAATACCTTGTCGGGCGGCGCGCTCTCGATCCTCATGGGCACAATCGTCGGCGCCGTCTTTGGCATCCTGTACGTGTTCATCGCGGGCATGAAGGAGATCGGCTGGGTCAACATGATCAACACGGTCGTCATGTACGTCGCGCTCATCATCGCGGTCGTGTACATGGCGAGCCGGCTCTTCGGCGGCGAGGGCTGGGACGCGGTCGGCGATTACTACGCTTCGCAAACGGATCCGACGCAGCAGGCGATGGCCAACATCTTCGGCACGCTCGGAAAGAACGGCACGCTGTTCGGCATCGGCATCTCCCTCGTCATCGCGACGACCTTCGCGCAGTCCATCAGCCAGATGGGACTGGCCTCCACAATGGCGGCGAAGAACGAAAAAACCGTCGTCAAAGCGCTGTGGATCGCCGCGCCGGTCAACGGTCTGTTCGGCATCTTCACGATGATGATCGGCATCGCGGCGCGCGCCAGCTATGAAAGCGGCTACCTCGACGCGGTTTCGGAGCTGGACGCGGCCACGCAGGCGAAGGCCGGCGGCCTTGCGCTGCTCGTTTCAACGCTCCCGTCCTGGGTGCTCGGCCTGTTGCTCGCGGCCTTCCTCGGCGCCATCCTATCGACCTTCGCAATCACGACGCTCAGCCTCGGCACCATTTTCGCGAAGGACATCTATATGCGGAAGCATCCGAACGCGAGCGAGAAGACGCAGGTCAAATACGTGCGTCTTTTCATCGTCATCGCGGCCATCCTCGCGGTCATCGCGACGACGCGTATGCCGGCGATCATCAACGGCGCGAGCTGGGCCTTCGCGTGGCTGGCGCCCATCTTCTGGGTTGTCATCTACGGTCTGTTCTGGAAGCGCAACAACCTGACGACGGGCATCGTCTTTGCCGTTTCGTGGATCCTCGTGCTCCTCTGGACCTTCACGCCCGTGCTCGGCTACATCGGCCTTGGCGGCATTCCGATTCCGTACATCACACTGGCCGTGTCGCTCGTCCTCGGCATCATCCTCAACGCGGCGCTTCCGGGCGGCAAGCCCGGGTATTTTAAGGAGCAGAAGGCGTTGAAGGCGCTCGCCGCCGCGAAGTAGAAAGGAGAGAAGGCATGAACTTTTTCGTACAAACATTTCTTCAATGCGCGGCGATCATCATCGGAATCACAATCGTTTCGCAGATTCTCGGAAAAATTTTCATCAAGGATCTTCGCGATGCGGATGAAAACCAGGAGGTAAGCTCATGATAGTAAGCGCACAAGAACAGCTGTGGATGCTGGCCGTCATCTGCGTCGGCGTCGTGTATTTCATTCTTGCGAAGGTTTTTGACAAGGGCGAGTAGCGCACGGGCTCACGACTCGTCGCCCGCGATGTTCTCCCGGCAGAGCGCGATCACCTCGCGCGTCGTGACGGTATTCTCGAAGACATGCCGCGACATGCGGTTCGCGGCCGTCGTGTAGAAGCTGTTGCCCGAAAAAAACGCGCCCGGCTCGTCCACGGCGACGACAAGACCGTCGAAGAAGAGCGCGCAGATGTCCGCGTGCCGCGCGCAGAACTCGACGTCGTGCGAAACCATCAGGACCGTCTTCCCCTGCGAGAGCAGGGCGCGCATGATGACGGCGAAGCGCTCCTTGAAATGATTGTCGAGGCCCTTGGTGGGCTCGTCCAGAAGCAGTAAGCGCGCCTCCTTGAGCAGCGTCATGCCCAGCGCGACGCGCTGCCGCTCACCCGCGGAAAGCTCCTGCGGCATGCGGCCGAGCAGATCGTCCAGCGTCAAGAGCGCGGTGACGCCCGCGATCTTGCTCTCCCTCTCGTGTTGCGTGAAGGCGGCGCCGTCCTGCTTGACGCGTCCGTCGAACACGGATAGGAGGTTTTGCATAACCGTGTTTTCCGTGAACAGCAGGTTCTGGTTCTGCGGCAGGAGGCTCACGGCGCCGGCTTCCCGTTCCTTCGCGGAAAGCTTTTTCACATCCCTGCCGTCGATGCGGATCCTTCCGCGATAGGGGCCGAGTTGCCCGCTGATCAGCCGGATGACCGTGCTCTTTCCGACACCGTTCCCGCCGACGACGCAGAAGAGCTTCTCCCTCGGGATCGTCAGGTTTAGGCCCTCGATCACATCGCGGCCGCTCCTGCCGTAGCGGAAACGCAGATCCTCGATCGCGACGGCCGGCTCGCCGGCCGTCGCTTCCGCGCGGGGACGGGGGACGGAGCGCTTGGCGGGGGCCTGCTCCCGGAACAGATCCGCGAGCCACTCCCGGCCGTCCCGCACCGTGATCGGAAAACCCATGCTGCGCAGCGAAGCCGACTCGGAACGCCGCCACTTGATCGCCGCGTCCCGCTCGAGCTCCAGAAACACCTGCATCGGCGCCGGCATCGCGAGCACCATATCGTGCCCGAGCTGCGACAATGTGACGCCCACCCGCTTCGGCGGACCGTCGACGACGATCCTTCCGCGATCCAGCACGACGGCCCTGTCGGACATCGGAAAGACCGCCTCCAGCCGCTGCTCCGCGATGACGACCGCCGTTCCGGTTTCCCGGTTGATCTTCCGCACGGTGTCGAGGAAATCCCGCGCGGCGATCGGATCGAGCTGCGCCGTGGGCTCGTCGAGGAGCAGGACCTCGGGCTGCAGCGACATCGCGGAGGCGAGCGTCAGCATCTGCTTCTGTCCGCCGGAGAGCGTGGACAGCGCCTGATGAAACCAAGCCTGTATGCCGAAAAAGCTGACCATCTCGGCCACGCGCAGCAGGACGGCGCGCTCGCTCAGCCCGAGGCCGACAAGGCCCGCGGAAAGCTCGCTCCGCACCGAATCCGTTGCGATTTGGCTGTCGGGGTCCTGCATCACGTGCCCGATGCGCCGCAGCTGCTCCAGCGGCGGGATCATCTCGACCGGACGGCCGAAGAAGGTGATGCGTCCGTTCCTGATGCCGGGCGGCGTCAGGAGCGTCTTGAGGTTGCGCAGGAGCGTGCTCTTGCCGCTGCCCGACTTGCCGCAGAGCGTGACAAACTCACCCGCGCGGACGACGAGATCGATGTCGTCCAAGGCGGGCGCATCCCTGTCGTGATATGTAAATGAAAACCGCTTTATTTCAAACGCGTCCATGCGCGACGCCTCCTCACGGGCCCGCCCCGCAGCCGCTTGTTCCGTACCGATCCGCCGGGCATGGGCGTCAAACGCAAGCGCCGATCTGCGGCGGCCTGCACGCGGCGGCCGGCCCGGCGACGCCGGTGCTCGAAAATTCCGTATCCTCCGCGTTCGGATTCCCGCCGGCGGGCGCATCCGTCCCGCTCCGGCCCGGGAAGAAAAACAGGAAGGCGGCGATCAAGAACAGCAGAAGGATGATCATATGGATCGTCTTCTTGCCGATGCCCTTGGGCGGCCCCTCGTTGTAATCGAATTTTCTAGGTTCTCTTTCCTTGTAATACATATCCCCCTCACAACGCACGCCCCCGCCGTCCTCTCGCGCACGGCGCCCCGGCGGCGCTTCCTCTCCCACTATATCCGCACGCTCACATTGGGCTGCGCGTAGCGCACGGCGACCGCCATATCGTGCAGCTCCCCCGGCGTATAGGGCGGCTTCGCCTCCGGCGCGTTCGCGTCCACG
>JAITLA010000216.1 GCA_031278145.1 Eubacteriales Family XIII. Incertae Sedis bacterium | reverse complement strand
TTAGTTTTTCCGTTTATCTTTAACGTGCCACTTTTAACGTAGACTTGGCAACTACGGCTCGCTTTTTCCGGTTCTATACCCCCGTCGAAACCTTTACACCCCCGCTTGCTTGTCTTTTTTCCGTCGGGCGCGTGAATCGAAAGCCGTCGGGTGCATAGCGTACTCTTGTACGCGTCGCCCCCTCCTTGGATTCGATTTCCGCGCCGGACGAAAAAAATCCCGCGCAATCGCCGTACTTTGTCTTTTTTCCGGTCTGCTTTGTCGCCGCTCTCTCGGCCCTCGTTTACGTGCGGTTCGCACGTGCGCTTCGGGCCTCGCTCGCGCTTCGCGCATACCGCTTTTATATATACCCGCGCCGGCGCCTTCTCAAACGCTCAGCGGTTGAAGTTTTTTACGCTCTGCCGCATATGGCGGTCGGCGTCGCGCCGCGCCGCGTCCTCGCGCTTGTCGTAGAGCTTCTTGCCGCGGGCGACGGCGATCTCCATCTTGGCCAAGCCGTTTTCGTTGATGTAAACCGACAGCGGGACAATCGTCAGGCCCTTTAGCGCCGTGCTCCCGATCAGCTTGCGCAGCTCCTGCCTGTGCAGGAGCAGCTTGCGCGGCCGCAGGGAATCCACGTTGAAGCGGTTGCCCTGCTCGTAGGGGCTGATGTGCATGCCGTGGATGAACAGCTCGCCGCGTTCGATTCGCGCGTAGCTCTCCTTCAGGTTGACGCGCCCCGCGCGCAGCGATTTGATCTCCGTGCCCGTCAGCACGATACCGGCCTCGTAGCTTTCCTCTATGAAGTAGTCGTGCCGCGCTTTTTTGTTGTTCGCGACAATCTTTTTTTGCTTCCTCATTTGTTGAGGCGGCCGAACTGATTGAAGGGAAACACCCTGAACACGGCCATCCCGATGATCGTGTCCGTGGAAATCAGCCCCACGCTGTCGCTGCGGCTGTCCAGACTTTGCTGCCGGTTGTCGCCCATCACGAAGACCCGGCCCTCGGGAACGGTCATCTCCTCGACGCGGCCGCTTGTGAAGGGCTCCTTTATGTACGGTTCCGCGAGGACCTCTCCGTTCAGCAGGACGGCGCCGTCCGCGATGGATATCGTATCGCCCGGAAGCGCGATGACGCGCTTGATCAAGAGCTTATCCGAGCCGTTCTCCGCCTCGATGTTCGAGCGAAACACGACAATCTGCCCGCGCTTTATGTCCGCAAAGGTATATTGCTGCTTGCTTAAAAAGATATAGTTGTTCTCATAGAGCGTCGGCTCCATGGAATGCTCCTTCACGATGGTCGGCTTGATGAACTGCATTACCAAAACCGCGACGGCGACAGCAATGATGATATCCCGAATCCATTCTTTCATAGGCCCTGCCGATTCCCGTGCGAAGCGCGATGAAGCGCCGCTCCGGAAAACCGATCCTTTCAAAAAGTTTTGTTTGACGCCCCTTTGCCTCCGGAATCGAAGATCTTCGTTCGGATCTCGGCAAGCTGCCGCGGCAACGGCGATTCGACCGACAGCCCCTCGAGATAGGAAAGCGCGCCCTCGCCCCTCTCGAACGCGATCCTGTGCGCGTGGAGGAATTGCGTCGTCAATCCGTATCGCCTCCGGACCGCGAGGTTCACCTCGGGATCCCCGTATTTGGGGTCCCCTATCACGGGATGGCCTGCCTGCGCGAGATGCGCGCGAATCTGGTGGGTCCTGCCCGTGATCAGCTCCACCTCCAGCAGCGTGAAGCCGTTTGCGACGGCAAGGGGCCTGGCGGTTGTTTCCATCAGCCTTTCGCCCGCCCCGCAGGCCGCCTCGCGCGGGCCGAAGACCCGCACCGTATTGCGCCGCGCGTCCTTCTTCATCAGATCCCGCAGGATCAGCTCGCCCTCCGCCTCGCCGCGAACGACCGCCAGATAATACTTGCCCACAAAGCCCTTCTCGCGAATCATCCGATTCAGAATCCGCAGGGCCTCGAAGCTCTTCCCGAAGATCACGAGCCCCGTCGTATTCCTGTCGAGCCGATTCACGGGCGCGGGCGCAAAGGTCCGCTCCCCGCCGGGATCGTAGGCGCCGCACTCCGCCAGGTAGGCCGCGACTTGGTTTGTCAGCGTATTCTTCTTCTCGGTTTTGTCGCCGTGGGTCAACAGGCCAAAGGGCTTGCTCACGATCAATACGCGTTCGTCCTCGTAGGCGATTTGGAAGCGCCGCCCGGCCTTCGATTCCGGCTTCCGCGCGCGAAAAGCCTCCGCCGTTTCGTCGGAAACGGAGATCGACACGCAATCGCCCTCGGCGAGCAGGGCGTTTATGTCCGCGCGCCGGCCGTTCAGCCGCACATCCTTGCGAAGCATTCTGTAGATATGGCTCAGGGGCGCGTTCCGCAGGTATTTTTTCAGAAAACGATCCAGCCGCTGCTTCTCTTCATTTTTTGTTATCGTCAAATGTATCATATCTTCCGTACTCTTACCCTGCGGGCCGCCGCCCGACCCCGCGTCGCGACAAGGACGCAGGGGATGCAAGTGCGAGATCCCTATCATTATACATCATCGCGGCGCGCGAATACAACATATAATTATTTTTTGACGTGATTTCGCGGTTTTGTTTGTGTACACCCGCAAAATATGGTACAGTAATAGTGATCCTCGCTTTGTGCGGCGGCGCGGCGCGCCCGTTCCCGCGCGGGCGGCGGGCGGAGGTTGGAATGCAGAAGATCAAGGACATATTTTACGATACGAACGATCTGATCGTGGCGCTGCTCATCATCGTGCTCGCGACGCTGCTTATCCGGGATCGGATAGAGGTCATCTTGGATTATCCGAACGCAAACGCGCTCGGCACCGTGTACGAGGAGAACGGCGATGCGATTGCGGGCGAAACGGACGCGGACGCAGGCGGCGACGCGGCGAATGCGGAAACGGACGGCGACGCGAACGCGGGCGGCGAAGAGGGCACGGAAACGGGCGACGCGGCGGGCGACGCGGCAAGCGGGGGCGCGGAGGCGAACGGCACGGCGGACGGCGAAACGCCGGAAGCACCGCCCACAGGCGAGCCCGTCAAGTATTCCCTGTACATCGCCTACGGAGAAACCGCCGCGCAGATTGCGCAAAAGCTGCTCGATTCGGGACTTATCGAGAACAACAACGAGTTTTACGACGCGCTTATCGAAGCCGACGCGGCGACGCGGCTGCAAGCCGGCAGCTTCATCATCACGGAGGGCGCCACGCCCGCCGAAATCGTCGGCATACTGACGGGTCGATAGATTTTCGTTTCCCATCGCATACAAACACAGAGAGGAGTCAAACCATGCCAATCATCACCACCACCGACATGTTCAAGAAAGCCTATGCGGGCGGTTACGCCGTCGGCGCGTTCAACGTGAACAATATGGAGATCGTGCAGGGGATCACGGAGGCGGCCAAGGAGGAAAACGCGCCCCTGATCCTGCAGGTTTCGGCCGGCGCGCGAAAATACGCGAAGCACGCCTACCTGATCAAGCTGGTCGAGGCGGCCATGGAGGACACGGGGCTTTCAATCGCGCTGCATCTGGACCACGGCGCGGACTTCGACGTTTGCAAATCCTGTATCGACGGCGGCTTTTCCTCGGTGATGATCGACGGTTCCCACTTCCCGTTTGAGGAGAACATCGCCCTCACGAAAAAGGTCGTCGCCTACGCCCACGACAAGGGCTGCGTCGTGGAGGCCGAGCTCGGGCAGCTCGCCGGCGTCGAGGACGACGTGAGCGTGGAGAGCCACTCCTACACGGACCCGAGCCAAGTGCAGGAGTTCGTCGAAAAGACGCGGGTGGATTCGCTCGCCATCGCCATAGGCACCTCGCACGGGGCTTACAAATTCAAGCCGGACCAAAAGCCGCAGCTGCGCTTCGATATATTGGACGAGGTGTCGAGGCGGCTGCCGGGCTTCCCCATCGTGCTGCACGGCGCCTCGTCGGTCATACCGGAATTCGTCGAAACCGTCAACAAATACGGCGGCCGGATGCCGGACGCCATCGGCATTCCCGAGGATATGCTGCGGCAGGCCGCGAAGGGCGCCGTCTGCAAGATCAACATCGACTCGGACCTTCGCCTCGCCATGACGGCAAGCATCCGCGAGCATCTCTCGCTGCACCCCGCGGACTTCGATCCGCGCCAATACCTGACGCCGGCGCGCGCCGCGATCAAGGATATGGTCAAGCGCAAGATCGTCAACGTGCTCGGCTGCGGCGGCAAGGCCTAATCGAACCGTCATGCGCAGGGGCAGGATCCCAAGTGGAGGGTGCGTATTATGACCAAAATAGAGGAAGGTCAGAAAATCAAATTGAAAACGGGAGAACTGGCTTATATTTCCGAAGTGTTGTATAAAAAGGAACTCGGAACGGGATAT
>JAITLA010000152.1 GCA_031278145.1 Eubacteriales Family XIII. Incertae Sedis bacterium | reverse complement strand
CCCGAGAAGGCTTCGATCTCCGGGAGGTGCTTGTGCGCCTGCGACAGCCCGTATTGCCGTGGCGCCCCGATATCGTCCCGCCGCGCGTAGTCGTCTATCATCCGCTTGCCGCCGCCGCTGTAGCCCGTGAGGGAACAGAAGGAGAAGGGGTAATCCGCGTCCGTCACGCCCGCCTCGATCAGCGTCCGCGCAATCAGGATGAAGCCCGTCGCGTGACAGCCCGGCACGGCGACCCTCCCGGCCGTCGCGATTCGCCCGCCTTGCTCCCGCGTCAGCTCCGGCAGGCCGTAGACCCAGTCCGGCGATGTGCGAAAGGCGGTGGACGCGTCTATGAGGCGCGTCTTTACGCCCGATTCGGCGACATCCGCCGCAATCGCGCGCGAGGCCTCGTCCGGCAGGCACAGGAATGCGATCTCCGCCTCGGCCATGCGGGCCAGTCTGCTCTTGCGCTCCTTGCGTTCCGCCTCCGCGATCTCCAGAATCTCCGTGTCCGCGCGCGCGGCAAAACGCTCGAGGATCTTGAGCCCCGTGGTCCCTTCGCGTCCGTCGATGAATATCTTGTGTTTCATTCCGCGCGTCCTCCGATGCGCCGCGCAGGGCCCTTATCGAAGCGGCCCGCCGACGCGACTTCTTCTATTATACACGTTCCGCGAGGCTTGTCAACAGAAAAATGAATAAAAAATTAATATTATCGCGAACTTGTGCATATTTATGCAAATTGCTCGGGCGGACGCCGGGGCGGAGCCTTCCTCGCGTCATTGGCCGTCGAAACCACCGGCGGCGCCGGTGTGAATAGAATGAGCGGTAGCATGGCAGGCCAATGAAAAAATCCATCCTTTGTCGTAAAATACGGTTGGTGTTGCAAACCGATGTATGAAAACAACAAAGGATGGACAAAGATGGACACATAGCGCTTTGAAGCCGGCATATGCCGCATATCTTAGAAAGGGCCGGCGCGTCCCGTCCGTATCACGGGGACGCGCCGGCCCTTGTTCGTTTCGTTCGTGCGCGGGGCACGCTTACCGCCTCTTGACGACGGACAGGGTGAAGCTGTCTTTGTCGCCGCCGTTTGTGGGGCCTGACAGCTCGATGGTGATATCGGTCTTTGTGCCGTCGCCGCCCTCGTTCAGGGTTATGGTCCGCCGCTCCCCGCTCCGCACGGTCGTGCGCGTGGTCCCCTGCACGA
This sequence comes from Eubacteriales Family XIII. Incertae Sedis bacterium, assembly GCA_031278145.1. Next base: position 4,591 of record JAITLA010000152.1, on the reverse strand, counting down.
GCACGCAGGTGAATTCCGAGCCGAAGCTGACGGAGATGTTCACGCTCTTGTAGTTTTCGGGCACGTAGCTCGTGTAGACCTTGTCCGATGAGGGCTTCGGATTTTCGGGATCCGCGCCGGACACGTACACGTCGTCCGGTTTGGGCGTGTTCTCGCGCACGGTGAAGGTGTAGACCTGCTTGCTCTTGCCCGATTCGGATGTTTCGACGGTGAAGCTGCGCGTTTCGCCCGCCGTGCTCGGCAGGAGGATGCGTGCCGTCGCGCCGCTCGCCACGATGCTCCCGTCCACGATGATATCCGTGCTCGCGGAGGCCACGGGTCGCACGACGATGTAGGAGCTGCCGTTTGTCACGACGATGTTCGGATAGCTCCGCGCGTTCACGTCAAAGCTGAAGCCGCTGACCAAGCGCCCGCCCTCCGCGCTGAGCGTCAGGCCGGTCAGGGCGCCGGATTGCGTCGTTTTCTCCACAAGCCCCGTGTAGGAAACGGGGGAGAGCGCGCCGGAGGGGCCTTCGAGGCAGGCGTACACGCGGTATTTCGTATTCATCGAGATCGCGGCGGTGGTCGTAAAGGTATTCTCCACGCCCGGGACGCTGCCCTTCGCGCCAACGGTCTGGTTTGCGTTGGCGGCGCCGGCCTTGACCTTTTCGGGCGTGGGCGGCAGGGCGTTGCCGCTCTCCGCCACGGCAATCCAGTGGAAGGTCCCCTTGGCGTTGACGCTGACCGTTATCTCGAGCATGTTGGCGCTGTTGATGACCGCGCTCAGGCTTCGGATGGTCGGCGTGCCCACGCCGGTGGTCGTGAAGGCGCGCGATTCGACCTTGGAGAACTCGTCCGCGTTCTTCGCGACGTAGCCGTAAACGTCGTAGCCGCTCCCGACCTTGAGGCCCGTCAGCTCGACGGTCAGGCTTCTGTTCCGATCAATCGGCACATTGCCCGATTGCAGCGCCTTGTCGCCGCCTTTGTCGTTGCCTGCGGCGATGTTCGTCTGCGAGGGCTTGCCCGCGCTGTTCTCGACGAGCACCCAGTAGAAGGTACCCTTTTCCGTGGACTGCACCGTCAGAAGGGCGCCGGTTTCGGTGATTGTGCCGACCCCGAAGGAGCTGATCCAGTTCTCGCCCATGTTGGCCTCGTCCTCGGTGTTGAAGTACAGGCTCCGCATGTTGGACAGCTTGCCGTCGCTCCCTTTCACCGTCGCGTACATCGTATAGGGCTTGTTTGCCGTGAGGCCGTCCGCGGTGATGGAGGCCCGCTCGTAGGCCTTCACCTTCACGTTGCCCTTCTTGGGTGCGGCCGCGCCGGTCGCGTCCTTGCCCTGCGAGATCTGCAGGGCGCTCGGGGCGGTGCGGGGGTTTTCGAGCAGGACCCAGTACAGGGTGCCGCTGAGCCGCGACGTGGCGTTCACGACCGCCCGCACGTTGTTGTAGTCCGAGAGCGCAAGTTCCGTGATGGCCCGCGAATCCTGATCGATGCCGAGGATCTTGTTGATGACCTTGACGGTTTCCGCGCGCGTCAGGTTGCGCTTGGGGTAGAAGTTGCCGTCGGGATAGCCGCTCAGATAGCCTTTGGTGTAGGCGGAGTTCACGGCCGCCACGGCCCATTCCCCTATCTCCTTCGCGTCCACGAGCCCCTTCGGCGTCTTGGTCGAGCTCTCGCCCGGGGATATCCGAAAGAGCACCGTCGCAACCTCTTCGCGCGTGATGGGATTGTCGGGCGCGAACCAGGCGCCGCCGCCATAGCCCGCGATGTAGCCCGCGGCTGCGGCCTTGCGCACCTCGTTGTAATACCATTCGTAGGACGGTACGTCCGAAAAAGCGATGTTGCCGAGCTCCGAATAGCCCATGGCCGCGTTCACGACCTTGACGAACTCGGAGCGCTTGATGGCCGCGTCGGGCAGGAATCTGCCGTCGGTGTATCCGTTGATATAACCGTAATCCACGGCGCTGCGAATCTCCTCGTCGGCCCAGTGCCACACCGTGTCCACGAAATTGGACGCGCCGTATACGGGCGTTTCCCGCAGAAGGGCGCAGGACAGGACAGACAAGAGCAGAAATGCGGCGACGGTGCATACTCTCAAATTCATCTTCATGCGATCAATCTCCGGACAACCGTGAAATATCGACTTATCGCGGACGAAGGCGCTGCGGCGCGCAATCTATCCTTGAACGGTGCGGATGCTTCTTTGCATCTTGAGGCGTTCCGCCTCCACGTTGACCCGTACCGTCATATTGCCGATGGCGGAACGGATGTCGGCGGAATTTTCTATCGGCTCTTCGGCCGTAAACATGGGCACCCTCGTTTCCCGTGAATCGATGACGCCGCGCACGAAAGTCTTGTTGCATTTTGTGATCGCGGCGATGGGCGGTGCGAACAGCACGTTTTCGATCTCGATTCGGGAAACGTGCGACATGTAATTGCCCAAGGCGGCGACCAGCAAGCCGTCATGATACAGTTCTATGCGAATGTTGGCATTCGTCTTTTCGTTGCTTTCCATATCAAAAGATCCAAAGTGATCCTCCCAAAGCGTTTGCGCCGGTGGTCGGGCCCGCGCGCGCCATTCGCGCGGCGGGGTGTGCGGTGCGGATGCGGCGTTGCACCGGCCCGCTTGTCCCGAACGGATGTGAGGAGCGCCCGCGACCGGACGACCGGTTCTGCGGGGCTCTTGTCTTTATTATACCGCACGGGTACGCAATTGTCCAGTTGTCGCGAAGGTTTCCTTTTTGACGTTTAAAGGCTTGTGGTGGCGGCCTGCCCCCTCACATCGGAGCCGGCGGGCGGATTCGGCCACAGCAGGCCGACGACGTCCCGGACGATTGCGGGGATGCCGCCGGCGCCGGGTTTTTCCGGGATGAAGCGCTCCAGCACCGGCAGGAAGTTCGCCAGATCGTTCTTTGTGATGTTGTGCCACACCGGATGGATATCCTTGTATTCGGACGCCAATTCGTCGTAGAGGCAGCGGATGCCGGCGGCCTGCCAGCCGATGCGCACGAAGGCGCGGGAGAGGATCACGATGCCGAACTTGTACCGGGTGATGCCGGTTCGTATCCTGTCCTCCAAATCATCCCCGGGTTCCAGCATGAAATCGTCGTGGAAAACGGGCAGGCCCTCCTCCTCGAGCGCCCGCGCGAGCGGCAGGGCCATGTTTTCGCGGTCTTTGTAATAGTGCAGGATGAAGGCCCGCAGCCTGTAGCGCCGGACGGCTTCGGCGAAGCTCTCCGCGGGCGCGTTTTCGGTGGAGAGCCGTTCGCATATCACGGGCTCCGGGACGACGGCCGCGCCGCCGTCCGCGGGGAGAAATCGCACGAGCGCGCGGATCTTGGAGAAGAAGCTGCCCGAGTCGATGATCGTGAGCCAATGGCCCCCCTCCGGCAGAGCGATCTTGTAGGGGGCGCGCTCGATATAGCCCCCGATGAAGCGGGGCGGCTTGTTCTCCTTGTAGAGGGCGTAGTTTTCCTCGTTCAGGATCAGGACGTTGGCCGCGTAGCCGAGCGTCACCTCCACCTCGCCGCCGGCGACCGTTCCCAAGTCATACAATAAGTACCGCATATTCCCTTCTCCTCATTCCACCCGGCGCGCATCGTCAAACGCCCGGCCCTTCCCCGGCGCGCAAGCGGCGCGCTCAGATCTCCCGAAACAGGTGGCGGCCCGTGAGAAAATCGGCGCGCGCCGCTTCGAAGGCCGGCGCGTAGATGCGCATGAAGCCCTCCACGAGGCGCGCCTCGGCCTGCGTGAGGTCGTATTCCCACATGCCGTTCACGTTTCGCATGTTGCTGCCGTCCCCGGCGCTGTAGGCCTCAAGCTTGTCGCCGTAGCGGCTGAAGAGGATTTCGTACATGCGCCTGCGGTCGGGGGACCGCTGCGAGATGTAATCCACGAGCAGCCTCTCGGATTGCCCCGACATCGCTCTGCCGCGGACGGCGTCCTTGACGGCGGAGCTCGCTATGAGCTTCTCCCATTCGTTCTCGTGCAGGAGCGGCTTTTTCTTTGTCGGAATCTTGTTCCAGTTGGGCTTGCCCGGCGGCCTGTCGCCTATGTGTTTGCGCACGACGCGGCAGCGAAGCTCTCCGCTCGCGGCGTCCTTGTCGCGCAGGCCGGGGATCGGCGCCGATCCGCCCCTCGATGACACGCGCATTGTCAAAAATCCTTTCCCGCCGCAGGACTTTGCGCATGGCCGCACAAGTCCCTGCCGATTCTGATACTATATTACTATTTTATCGCGGGCATTTCAAGAGTTAATCTTGAACGCCTATGCGCCGGCATGGTATACTGGTTATCGGCAAGAGAGAAAAATCCGCGCGGTCTTCCTTCGCCGCCCGCGTTTGCGCGATATTCGGAAATTTATCGGAATGAAAGATCAAGACAAAAAAAGACATCCACTGACGATAGGGATGCGAACGGTGAAAACGGCCCTGTCCGTTCTGATCTGCATGCTGCTCTACCGGCTTGCGGCGCCCTTCGGCTATACCACGAACTTCGACGCCTTTTTGGCCTGCACGGCCGCCGTCATCTGCATGCAGGACAGCGTGGAGAAATCCCTCAAGAGCGGGCGCAACCGCTTGGCGGGCACGGGCGTGGGCGCCTTGCTCGGCAT
>JAITLA010000223.1 GCA_031278145.1 Eubacteriales Family XIII. Incertae Sedis bacterium | reverse complement strand
GAGCGACTACGTGGTCATCGTCACGCGCGGACACAGGCACGACACGCTCTGCCTGCGGGGCGTCCTGCGCGGCCCGCTCCCCCATTACATCGGCATGATAGGCTCGCGGCGACGCGTGGCAATCGTCCGGAAGCAGCTTGTGGACGAGGGTTTCCCGCCTGCGGACATCGCGAAGCTGTACTCGCCCATCGGACTGCGCATAGGCGCCGTCACGCCGCAGGAGATTTCGATATCCATATTGGCGGAAATCGTGCGGCACAGGCGCAAGGGACCGGCTTGGGCGAGCGAGGCCGCGGGCGAAGCGCCGCAGGCCGCGGGCGTTTCGGACATCGAGCTCGTGACGTGGCTCGCCGACGAGAAAAACGACGCCGACGCCCTGATCACGGTGGTGGGGACCCGAGGCTCGACGCCGCGCGAGGCCGGCGCGAAGATGGCGGTCAGCTACGAGGGCGCCTCTGTGGGCACCATAGGCGGGGGTTGTGCGGAAGCCGGCATCGTGCAGGACGCGCGGAGCGTGATCCGAAACGGCGGCTACAGCCTCAAGACCGTGGATCTGACGGATTCCGCGGAAGAGGACGGCATGGTCTGCGGCGGCTCGATGACGATCCTGATAGAAGCCTTGCGGCCCGCGCCATGAGCGAGAAGGCCGTGATTGCCATGAGCGGCGGCGTGGACAGCTCCGTCGCCGCGCTCTTGAGCCTGCGAAGCGGCGCAAGCTGCGTGGGCGTCACGCTCAAGCTGTTCGAGAACGCCGACGTGGGCGAGGACCGCGAAAAGAGCTGCTGCTCTCTGGCCGACGCGGAGGACGCGCGGCGGGTGGCCCACGCCGTCGGCATACCGCATTACGTATTCGACTTCAGCGCGGACTTTAAGCGCGAGGTCATGGACCGCTTCGCGCGCGCATACATGGAGGGCCGCACGCCCAATCCCTGCATCGACTGCAACCGCTTCATCAAGTTCGGACGCCTGACGCGGCGCGCGACGGCCATGGGCTTCGACTGCGTGGTGACGGGGCATTACGCGCGGATAACCCACGACGCGGGCAGCGGACGCAGGCTCCTGCTGCGGGCGGCGGACGCCTCGAAGGACCAGAGCTACGTGCTCTACGCCATGACGCAGGAGCAGCTCGCGCGCACGCGCTTTCCCCTCGGCGCCCTGCGCAAGCGGGAGGTGCGGGAGATCGCGGCGGAGAACGCCTTCCTCAACGCGCGAAAGCGCGACAGCCAGGATATATGCTTCGTAATCGACGGCAAATACGCCGATTTCATTGAAAGCCACACGGGCAGGCGCTGCCCGCCGGGCGATTTCACGGACGGCGGCGGGGCCGTCCTCGGCAGGCATCGCGGCCTTATCCGCTACACCGTCGGACAGCGCAAGGGCCTGGGGCTCGCGCTGCCGGCGCCGCTCTACGTGTGCGAAAAGCGCGCCGCGAGCAACACCGTCGTGCTCTGCCCCGAAGAGGACCTCTATTCCCGCGTTCTCGAAGCGCGGGACATCAACCTGATCGCCGCGGAGCGGATCGACGGGCCCTTGCGCGTGGCCGCAAAGCTGCGGTACGCGCAGGAGGCCCGCGCCGCCACGGTATGGCAGACGGGGGAGGACGCGCTGCGCGTGGAGTTCGACGCGCCGCAGCGCGCCGTAGCGCGCGGGCAGGCCGTCGTGCTTTACGACGGAGATACGGTGATCGGCGGCGGCACGATTGCATAGGCGGCCCACGCGGATCGGCGTGCCGCGCGGCACGGGCAAAAGGCTCTTGCGTCCCCTGCGCGGCCGGGCCGCGCAGGGGACGGCCGCGTTCGCGCACGCCGGACGAAGGAACGCGATGGAGGAAAAACATGGAAATCAAGCATCCTGCGGAAGAAACGCTTGCGGCGCGCCGTGAAAGGCTCTTCCGCATACTGGCGGAGCTCGGCGGCGTGGCCGTGGCCTTCTCGGGCGGCGTGGACTCGAGCTTTCTGCTGTGGGCCGCCAAGCGGGCGCTCGGCGACAAGGTCATGGCGGTGACGGCGCGCTCTTGCTCCTTTCCGCGGCGCGAGCTCGAAGAGGCAAGGGCCTTCTGCGCGCGAGAGGGCATAAGGCATTTCATCTGCGATTCGGAGGAACTCGATATAGAGGGTTTTTCCGAAAACCCCGTCAACCGCTGCTACCTCTGCAAGAACGAGCTGTTCACGAAGATTTGGGCAATCGCGCGCGAAAACGGCGCGGAGGCCGTGATCGAGGGCTCCAACACGGACGACGAGGGCGACTATCGGCCCGGCCTGCGGGCGGTCCGCGAGCAAGGGGTCCGAAGCCCGCTGCGCGAGGCCGGCCTCGGCAAGGCGGACATCCGCGCGCTGTCGAAGGCGGAGGGCCTCCCCACGTGGAACAAGCAATCCTTCGCCTGCCTCTCCTCCCGTTTCGTCTACGGCGAAACCATCACGGAGGAGAAGCTCGGCATGGTGGACAAGGCGGAACAGTCGCTCCTCGATCTGGGCTTTACGCAGCTGCGCGTGCGCATACACGGCGACATCGCGCGCATAGAGATCGATCCCGCGGAATTCCCCAAGCTCATGACGGCCGAAACCCGCGAGCGGATCTACGCGCGCTTCCGGGAGATCGGATTT
>JAITLA010000260.1 GCA_031278145.1 Eubacteriales Family XIII. Incertae Sedis bacterium | reverse complement strand
GTCAAGGAGCGGATGACGATACAGGACATCGACGTGACGACGCCGCAGGCCCTGATGAACATCAGGCCGGTGACGGCGGCGATCAAGGAATTCTTCGGAAGCTCGCAGCTTTCCCAGTTCATGGACCAGAACAATCCGCTGGCCGAGCTGACCCACAAGCGGAGGCTGTCGGCCCTCGGTCCCGGCGGGCTGTCGCGGGAGCGCGCGGGCTTCGAGGTGCGCGACGTGCACCATTCCCACTACGGGCGGATGTGCCCGATAGAAACCCCCGAGGGTCCGAACATCGGCCTGATCGGCTCGCTGACCACCTACGGGCGGATCAACGAGTACGGCTTCATCGAAACGCCCTATCGCCGCGTCGATAAGGAGAACGGCATCGTCACGGAGCAGATCGATTACCTGACCGCCGACGAGGAGGAGAAGCTGATCATCGCGCAGGCCAACGAGCCCCTGGACAAGGACGGCCGCTTTTTGAACCACAGGGTGGCCTCGCGGGGGGAGGGCGGCGAGATAGACCTCGTTTCAAGGGACCGGATCGACTACATGGACGTTTCGCCCAAGCAGGTCGTTTCCGTCGCGACGGCCATGATCCCCTTCCTCGAGAACGATGACGCGAACCGCGCGCTGATGGGCTCGAACATGCAGCGGCAGGCCGTGCCCCTGCTCGTCGCCGAGGCGCCGATCATAGGGACCGGCATGGAGTACATCGCCGCGCGCGACTGCGGCGTCGTGGTCCTCGCGCGGAACGCGGGCAGCGTTGCCTACGTGGACGCCGTGCGGATCGTCGTCATGCGGGACGACGGCCGCGGCAAGGACGAATACCGCATGCTCAAGTTCAAGCGCTCCAATCAGGGCACCTGCATCAACCAGCGCCCCATCGTCGTCAGGGGGGAGCACGTGGAGGCGGGTGAGGTCATCGCCGACGGTCCGGCCACGGACGCGGGCGAGGTGGCCCTTGGCAAGAACCTCCTGATCGGCTTCATGACGTGGGAGGGCTACAACTACGAGGACGCCATCATACTGAACGAGCGGCTGATCATGGACGATACGCTGACCTCGCTGCACATAGAGGAATACGAGGCCGAGGCGCGGGACACGAAGCTCGGCCCCGAGGAGGTCACGCGCGACATCCCCAACGTCGGCGAGGAGGCCCTCAAGGATCTGGACGAGGAAGGCATCATCCGCATAGGCGCGGAGGTCAGCTCCTATGACATCCTCGTCGGCAAGGTCACGCCCAAGGGCGAAACGGAGCTGACGGCGGAGGAACGCCTGCTCCGCGCCATCTTCGGCGAGAAGGCCCGCGAGGTCCGGGACACCTCGCTGCGCGTGCCGCACGGCGAAACGGGCATCGTGGTGGACGTCAAGGTGTTCTGCCGCGAGAACGGCGACGAGCTGTCCCCCGGCGTCAACAAGCTCGTGCGCTGCTATATCGCGACGAAGCGCAAGATCAGCGTCGGCGACAAGATGGCCGGGCGCCACGGAAACAAGGGCGTCATCTCGCGCGTGCTGCCCGAGGAGGATATGCCCTTCCTCGAAAGCGGGGAGCCCCTGCAGGTCATGCTGAATCCGCTCGGCGTGCCGTCGCGCATGAACGTCGGCCAGGTCCTCGAGGTGCATCTCGGGCTCGTGGCCGCGCAGAAGGGCTGGTATATCTCGACGCCGGTGTTCGACGGCGCGACGGAAACGGACATCGTCCGCCTGCTGAAGGAGAACGGCTTTCCCGAGAGCGGCAAGCTGCGGCTGCGCGACGGCAGGACGGGTGAGTTCTTCGACAATCCCGTCACGGTCGGCTACATGTACATGCTGAAGCTCCACCATCTCGTGGACGACAAGATACACGCGCGGAGCACGGGGCCCTATTCCCTCGTCACGCAGCAGCCGCTCGGCGGCAAGGCGCAGTTTGGCGGGCAGCGCTTCGGGGAGATGGAGGTCTGGGCCCTCGAGGCCTACGGCGCCGCGTATACCCTGCAGGAGATCCTGACCGTGAAGTCGGACGACGTCGTGGGGCGCGTGAAGACCTATGAGGCCATCGTGAAGGGGGAGAACATCCCCGAGCCCGGCATCCCCGAGTCCTTCAAGGTGCTGATCAAGGAGATGCAGAGCCTCGGCCTCGACATCAAGATCCTGAGCGAGGAAAATGAGGAGATCGATCTCAAGGAGTCGGTGGAAACGGGCGCGCTGAGCATAGAACGCATCATCGAAACGGAATCCCTGCGCGACGACGTGCCGCTCGGCAAGGAGGATCTGGAGGCCCTCGCCGACGACGAGCCGGAGGAGGATGAGGAGGATGAGGCGCTCGCGGAGGACGGGGCGTTCAACGACGACGAGCTGGACGAGGAGATCACGGCCGAGGCGGAACTCAAATTCATGGAATCGGAGTTTTCAAAGGGATTGGCCGAACACGAAGAGGCTTAGGGTTCGTTATGGAATAAAGTTGACAAATTTGGCGCGGGATTTCTTTCGTCGAGCAAGGCGCAAAGCGCAGACGAGCCTTAAGGTACGGAAAGGCTTTGCGACACGGTTCGGCGGAAAAAGGGCAGGCCAAATGTCCGGTTTATTCCGCGACGAATCCTTAGGGCGCGGTGACGCGCCTCGGAAGGGGGAGCAAGACAATTGCATGAACTGAACAACTTCGAAGCTCTGCAGATAAGTCTGGCGTCTACGGAAAAGATCAAAAGCTGGTCGCGAGGCGAGGTAAAAAAACCCGAAACGATCAATTACAGAACGCTCAAGCCCGAAAAGGACGGTCTTTTCTGCGAGAAGATCTTCGGTCCGATGAAGGATTGGGAATGCCATTGCGGCAAATACAAGCGCATCCGCTACAAGGGGATCGTCTGCGACCGCTGCGGCGTCGAGGTGACGAAGGCCAAGGTCCGGCGCGAACGCATGGGGCATATCGAGCTGGCCGCGCCGGTTTCTCACATTTGGTACTTCAAAGGCATCCCGAGCCGCATAGGTTTGGTGCTCGACATTTCGCCGCGAAATCTCGAAAAGGTGCTGTACTTCGCGGCCTATATCGTACTCGAGCCCGGCGATACGGGGCTTGTGTACAAGGAAATCCTGACGGAGCAGCAATACCGGGAATACAAAGAAAAATACGGAAACGATTTCCGCGCGACGATGGGCGCGGAAGCGGTGCGCGAGCTCCTTTCCCACATCGATCTGAACGAGCTGGCCACGAGCATGCGCGAGAAGCTGAAGGATTCCACGGGGCAGAAGAAGGTGCGCATCGTGCGGCGCCTCGAGGTGATCGAGGCCCTGCGCCTGTCCGGCAATAAGCCCGAATGGATGATCCTCGAGGTCATTCCCGTCATACCGCCGGATCTGCGTCCCATGGTCCAGCTCGACGGCGGGCGCTTCGCCACCTCGGACCTGAACGATCTGTACCGGCGCGTGATCAACAGGAACAACAGGCTGCTCAGGCTCTTGGCCCTGAACGCGCCCGACATCATAGTCCGGAACGAGAAGCGGATGTTGCAGGAGGCGGTGGACGCCCTCATAGACAACGGCAGGCGGGGCAGGCCGGTCACGGGTCCCGGCGCGCGGCCGCTGAAATCGCTGTCCGACATGCTGAAGGGCAAGCAGGGCCGCTTCCGGCAGAACCTGCTCGGGAAGCGCGTCGATTATTCGGGGCGTTCCGTTATCGTCGTCGGGCCGGAGTTGAAATTCTACCAGTGCGGCCTTCCCAAGAAGATGGCCCTCGAGCTGTTCAAGCCCTTCATCATGAAGGAACTCGTATACAACGGCTACGCGCACAACATCAAGAGCGCGAAGCGCATGGTCGAGAAGATCCGGCCCGAGGTGTGGGATGTCCTCGACGAGGTGATCAAGGAGCATCCCGTCCTGCTGAACCGCGCCCCCACGCTGCACAGGCTGGGCATCCAAGCCTTTGAGCCGGTGCTCGTCGAGGGCAAGGCCATCAAGCTGCACCCCCTCGTCTGCACGGCCTACAACGCGGACTTCGACGGCGACCAGATGGCCGTACACGTGCCGCTGACGGTGGAGGCGCAGGCGGAGGCCCGCTTCCTCATGCTTTCGGTCAACAACATCCTGGCCCCCAAGGACGGCTCGCCCATCACGACGCCCACGCAGGACATGATCCTCGGCAGCTACTATCTGACGCATCCCGGCGAGGACGCGCGGGACACGCCGGCGGAAAAGGGCGACGGGAAGATCTTCACGGATTACGACGAGATGCTCATGGCCTACCGCAACGACGTTATCGGGCTTCACGCGCGCGTGCGGGTCCGGCGCTACGCGGACGCGAGCGACAAACGCGGCAAGCTCATCGAATCCACGGTGGGCAGATTCATTTTCAACGAGCGGATCCCGCAGGATCTGGGCTTCGTGGACCGCGAGGCGGACCGCTATTCCCTCGAGGCGGATTTCCTCTGCGACAAGAAGCGGCTCGGCCAGATCATCGACCGCTGCTACAGGCTGCACGGCAATACGAAAACCGCCCTGATGCTCGACTACATCAAGGATGTCGGCTTCCATTATTCGACCGTCGCGGCCGTCACGATCAGCGTTTCGGATATGGAAATTCCGGACGAGAAGGAACGGATCGTGACCGAGGCCGAGCAGAAGATCGCCAAATACGAAGCGGCCTACAGGGGCGGACTCATGACGGACGGCGAACGCTACGATCACGCCGTGAAGATCTGGAACAGGGCCACGGAGGATGTGGCGGACGCGCTGATGGATTCGCTCGGGACCCTGAACAATCTCTACATCATGGCGCATTCGGGCGCGCGGGGAAGCAAGAGCCAGATCCGCCAGATCGGCGGCATGCGCGGCCTGATGGCGAACGCCTCCGGCAAGACGATAGAGATTCCCATCAAGGCGAACTTCCGCGAGGGGCTTTCCGTTCTCGAGTATTTTATCTCCACGAACGGCGCGCGAAAGGGTCTCGCGGACACCGCGCTGCGCACGGCCGAATCGGGCTATCTGACGCGCAGGCTCGTGGATGTCTCTCACAACGTCATCGTGCGCGAATACGACTGCGGAACGGACGAGGGTATAGAGGTTACGGCCTTTCTGGAGGACAAGGAGGTCATAGAACCGCTGAAGCATCGCATCATCGGCCGGGTGTCGCTGACCGACGTCGCGCATCCGACGACGGGCGAACTCATCGTGGAGCAAAACGAGGAGATCTCCGAGGATGCGGCCGACGCCATAGAGGCGGCGGGCATCGGCGCGGTGGCCATCCGTTCGGTCATGACCTGTCACAGCGAGACGGGCATCTGCGCCAAATGCTACGGCAGGAACCTCGCGACGGGTGAGAGCGTGAACATAGGCGAGGCCGTTGGCATCACGGCGGCGCAGTCCATAGGCGAGCCCGGCACGCAGCTCACGATGCGGACCTTCCACACGGGCGGCGTCGCGGGCGGCGACATCACGCACGGTCTGCCGCGCGTCGAGGAGCTGTTTGAGGCGCGCAAGCCCAAGGGCCTTGCCGAGATATGCGAGGCGGACGGCACGGTCGTTTCCATCCTGCCGCGCAAGGACAACAAGATAGAGGT
>JAITLA010000151.1 GCA_031278145.1 Eubacteriales Family XIII. Incertae Sedis bacterium | reverse complement strand
GACGAAGTCCTCCAGGATCCGCTCCGCCGCGGCGTTGTCGTTCGACAGGCACAGTATGACGTATCGCCCCGCCCGCACGAGCACGGGATCGTTCAGCTTTGTCATTTCGCCCGGTTCGTAGTCCTCGAAGTCGGCCTTTTGCGACGCGATGCGCGCACGCGCGCGTTCCATGACGATCGGCGCGCTTTCCGCGTCCTTCGCCTCGATGATCGCCACCTCGTCGGCCGTCGCCCCCGTGCTTGTGTAGAGCACGAAGCCCGTTATCGATTCGTCCGGGGGCTCAATGGCGTACAGTGCGTAAAACGCGCTGTCGGAAGCTTCCTCCATCCGGTCGTCAAACGCGACGCCGTCGATCAAGGCCTCCGCCAAGCGGCGCATATCGAGCGCCGCTTCCGTCCGCCCTCCGGCGCCGCCGCAGCCGGTGAGCGAAGCCGTAAGCGCGAAGACGCAGAGCACGGCGAGCGAGAGCGGAACGAGGCGCCGGATCGCGGGGGCGCGCAAATGCCCGCGCGGCGATTTGTCCGTCTCTATATCTCGTGCGATCTTAAATATTCTTCCCATTTCACGCAATACTTCCTGTTTAGATGGATGCCGTCGGAGGACGCCTCCTCCGGCAAGACCCCGCTTTGATCGGCCACGCTTTCTCCCACGTCCAGATATATCGCGTTCTTTTCCTCGGCGAGCCGCAGGATCCTTTCGTTGAAGCGTTTGATGTTGGGATTGTTGTGTACCGCGTCCCTTTCCGATTTTCGCGCGCTGACCGGCATGACGGCCTGCACGTAGATCACGGCGTCCGGCTGGGTTTCCCTGACCCTGTCGAGCACGCGGCCGTAGGTTTCGATAAACTTATCGGCGCTGTTCCAGCCGAGCTCGTTCAGGCCGAACATCAGATAGACCTTGCCGAAGGCCCGGCGGCCCAGAGCGTCGCTGACCGTGAGCTTGCCGCCTTCGAAATCGACGACGGGCTTCTTGAACACCTGTTCCACCGTCAGGCCCTTGGCCGCGTAGTAGCTGGCGTTGCCCAGATTGGAATAGAGCAGAAGACCCTGCGTCCGCGAGGCCCCGATGAAGAGCGCGTCCGAAAAGTAGTCGTCGATCTCGGCGCCGGGCACGGCGCCGGGCGGAGGAAGCGCGCCGGCCGCTTCCTCCGGCGTCTTTTCCGCCGTGGATGCCGCCGCCGACACGGTGCCGGGGATCGGTCCGCCCTCGGGCGGCGGCGCCGCGTCCTCGTGCGCGGGCGGTGCGGCTACGGGATCCGCAGCCGGCGTCGCGGGCGCTTCCTGCGCCCGTGCGGAGGGAACCGAGGGCACGGAGGGGACCTCGGGCTCGAGGGCGGCCGGTTCCGCTTCCGGTTCCGCTTCCGCTTCCGCGCCGGGCGTCGCGGGCGTTTCCGCGAATCCGCCGTCCCGCGGCGCTTCGGAAACGAAGGCGACCGCGCCGGGTTCCGTCCTCGCGTCGAAGCAGAGCAGCAGCGTCAGGCCCGCCGCTATGAAAATGAGCGACAGAGCCAAGACGGGCCGGCCGAGCCCCGATCTCTTCTTTCGGTGAAGCAGTGGTTTTGTCATATTTACAGTATACAGGTTTCGGCGCGAACGCGCAACTGTGTTTTGCTCACCGCGCATCGCGTACCGCCCGGATTCAGTTACTATTCAAACCCCGCGCAAATTTCGCCCATCTCGGAACCTGCCGGCCTATATTGCCTTCCTCACGTAGCTTCGAGTACGCTGCGGGAGCCAAATAGTCCGGCAGAACCCGATCTGAACGAAATTATCGTAGGGTTTGAATAGTTTTGATTGAACCTTTGAATAGTAATCGGATTCCGTGCAAAAGCCTCTTGTTTCGGGACTTTGGTGGTATTTCACGGAGCGTCCTTTGCGGCGTTGCGAAGAGCGGCGGGGAATACCAAGCCCAAGGCCGGCCGCCTCCGAACCGTGGCCCGCGCGCCCCGCAATGGTAAGGATATGGATTGTTTATGCCCGGAGCGTGGCGAACGGGTACTTCGCTTCGCTCGCAATGACGGCGGCGCGCCGGTTGATTTGTAATCAATATGTAATATGGCGAAGGTTTCAAGAAACAGCCGTTTTTGATATAATCTTTTTATGATCGAATATAAAAATGTAACCAAAACCTACGGTCCCAACATTGGACTGGAGGATGTCAGCGTCCGCATCGACAAAGGGGACTTCGTATTCCTCGTGGGTCCGAGCGGCGCGGGCAAGTCCACCTTCATCAAGCTGATGCTCAAGGAGATCAAGCCGGATTCGGGCAGCATACGCGTGGGCGGTTTCGAGCTCACAAAGATATCGAATCGCAGCGTGCCCAAGCTCCGCCGAAGCATCGGCATCGTATTTCAGGACTTCAGGCTCCTGCCCAAGAAGACCGTGTATGAAAACGTGGCTTTCGCGATGGAGATCATACACATGGGGCCGCGCGTGATCCGCCGGCAGGTCCCGCAGGCGCTCAGCCTCGTGGGCATAAGCGCCGAGGCCTCCAAATACCCCAATGAGCTTTCGGCGGGCGAGCAGCAGCGCGTCGCGATTGCGCGCGCCATCGTCAACAACCCGACGGTGCTCATCGCCGACGAGCCGACGGGTAATCTCGACCCCGACACGGCTTGGGAGATCATGCGGCTTCTCGAACAGATCAACCTGCGCGGGACCACGATTGTCATGGTCACGCACGCGAAGGACATCGTGAACAAGATGAACCGCCGCGTGATTTCCATCAGGGACGGCCGCATTACGCGGGATGAAAAGAAGGGCGGCTACGGCTTTGACGGAGAGGAGGCCGGCGACGCGGGCTTTTTGCTTCAAAGGGGACTTTCCGGCCTATGAGCTATGCGATAAAACAAGCCTTTAAACAATTCCTTCGAAACGGCGCCATGTCCACGGCCTCGGTGTTCTCCATTTCGGCCATATTGCTGATACTCGGCTTCTTCTTCCTTCTGGTCGTCAATGTGAGCAATATCGCGGAGAGCGTGAAGAAGGATTTTGACACGATACAGCTGCACCTGCTGGATTCCACGGAATACGCGCAGTCGGACAGCATGATGAAAAAACTCAAGCTCATGCCCGAGGTGGCGGAGGTCCGCTACCTGACAAAGGCGCAGGCCATGGAGGATTTCAAGAAGCTGTTCGGCGACAAGGCCTATCTGCTCGAGATGCGGCAGGAAAACCCCTTGCCCAATTCGATCATCGTCAAGGTGCGGCGGATAGAGGACGTGGATGCCGTCGTCGCGCGCGCAAGGGGCTTTGAGGGCATCGAGGTCATCAAATATTACAAAGAAGCCGTGAACCGGCTGATCCGCTTTACGCGCTTCATCCAGGCGGGCGCCTTGGCGCTGATCCTGTTTCTGGTCGTGATCTCCGTCGTCGTCGTGTCCAACACGATCAAGCTGACCGTGGTGGCGCGCGACCGGGAGATCGGCATCATGAAGTACGTCGGCGCCACGAATTGGTTTATCCGAGGGCCCTTTCTCGTCGAGGGCGTCCTGCTGGGCTTGATTTCGGCGGGCGTTTCCGCAGGCATCGTCGCCTTTGTGTACGCGCGGCTGATCGATCTCTTCGGGACGGATCTCGCCGTCATGCTGTCCACGAGCTTCGTCCCTCTGGATTTCATGATCGGCAATCTAGCGGTCATCTTCGCGGCGCTCGGCGCGGGCATAGGGGCTTGCGGGAGCATTATATCGATGCGAAGATTCTTGGATACGTAGAAGCCCGATGAATCGTTTTAACGACGGCGTCAGGTTCCCGCCTCTGTGGGCGGTGAGTTT
>JAITLA010000118.1 GCA_031278145.1 Eubacteriales Family XIII. Incertae Sedis bacterium | reverse complement strand
CTCGAATTCGGAACCGTCTTCACGGATCACATGTTCCTCATGAACTACGACCGTGACGCGGGCTGGTACGACGGAAGGATAGTGCCCTACGGCCCCATCCACATCGAGCCGGCCGCCGCGGTGCTGCATTACGCGCAGACGATGTTCGAGGGCTTGAAAACCTATCGCACGAAGGACGGCGCCATCCGGCTCTTCCGCCCGGACATGAACGCGAAGCGCACGAACGCCACGAACGACAGGCTCTGCATCCCGCAGATCGACAGTGAGCTCTTCGTTTCCGCCATCAAGCAGCTCGTGAACGTGGAGCGCGATTGGGTGCCGAACAGGGACGGCACCTCGCTCTACATCAGGCCCTTCATCTTCGCGACGGAACCCTTTCTCGGCGTGCGTCCCGCCAAGCAGTATACCTTCGCGATCATACTGTCGCCGGTCGGCTCGTATTACAAGAGCGGCCTCGCGCCCACGCGGATATTCGTTGAGGATGAATACGCGCGTTCCGTCGTCGGCGGGACGGGGCAGGCGAAGATCGGCGGGAATTATGCGGCGGGTCTGAAATCCCAAGAAAAAGCGCACGCGAAGGGCTTTTCGCAGGTGCTGTGGCTCGACGGCGCGGAGCGCAAATACGTGGAGGAGATCGGCACCTCCAACGCCTTTTTCGTCATCGACGGCGAGGTGTTCACGGCACCGCTGGCGGGCACCATACTGCCGGGCATCACGCGCGATTCCGTCCTCACGCTTTTGAGGGAATGGGGCGTGCCGGTGCGCGAGGAGCGCTTCACGATAGATTCGGTCTTCAAGGCCTACGAGGATGAAAAGCTTTCCGAGGTGTTTGCCAGCGGCACCGCCACGGTGATCTCGCCTGTGGGGGACATGCGCTGGAAGGATCGGGAGATCCGGATAAACAGGGGCGACATAGGCGCGCTCTCAAAGCGGCTCTACGACGCGATTACGGGCATACAGACGGGCGAACTGCCCGACAAATACGGATGGACGGTTGAGGTGTGATTGCGCATGACAGGCGCTGAGGCTATCATTGCGAGCTTGGAGCGCGAGGGCGTCCGGCTGATCTTCGGCTATCCCGGCGCAACCATTGCTCCGTTCTACGACGCGCTGGCGCGCTCGGACATACGGCACATCCTCGTGCGGCACGAGCAGCACGCGGGACACGCCGCGAGCGGCTACGCGCGCATAGCGGGCAGGCCGGGCGTGTGTGCGGTCACCTCGGGACCGGGCGCGACGAACCTCGTGACGGCGCTCGGCACGGCGTACATGGACAGCATCCCCCTCGTCGCGATCACGGGGCAGGTGGACAGCGGCCTTTTGGGGCGCGATGTGTTTCAGGAGGCCGACATCACGGGCGCGACCGCTTCCTTCACCAAGCACGGCTATCCGGTCAAGCGCGCGGCCGATATTCCGCGCGTGTTTCGGGAGGCCTTTCATATCGCGGGAACGGGCAGGCCCGGTCCCGTGCTGATCGATATACCCGTCGATGTGCAGCGGCAGAAGGGCGCCTTTGATTTTGCGGAGGATATGCGGCTTCGCGGCTATAAGCCCACCGTCAGAGGCCACGCGGGCCAGATACAAAGGCTCGCCAAGGCGCTCGCAAGCGCGGAGCGCCCCTTGGTCTGCGCGGGCGGGGGCGTGCTCGCGAGCGGGGCGCAAGATATCCTGCGCGCCTTTGTCGAAAGGCTGAACATCCCCGTCGTATCGACGATGATGGGCATAGGCGTCGTTCCCACGGCCCACCCTCTGTACATGGGCATGCCGGGCATGCACGGCAGATCCGCGGCGAACGCGGCGATGACGCAATCGGACCTGCTGATCCTCATCGGGGCGCGGGTTTCCGACCGGGCCGTGCTGCCGGCGGCCAACGTCACGAAGAATGCGCGGATCGCGCACATCGACATAGACCCGGCGGAGATCGGCAAGAACCTCGATACCTTCATCCCCGTCGTCGGCGACGCGAGAACGGTACTCGAACAGCTGTCGGCCCGCGAATTCGCGAAGAAGGGGGAGGCTTGGCCGGACGAGCTGCGGCGGCGGCGCGAGAGGAACCGGCCCGATTTTGCGGCGCGCGCGCACGGCATCAACCCCAAGGCCTTCGTGCGTATGCTGACGGCGGCGATGCCGGACGACTACATCTACGCGGCGGACGTGGGGCAGAACCAGCTTTGGTCCGCCGGCTGCTGCGATATCCGCGCGGGCGGCAGCTTCCTCACGACGGGCGGCATGGGTACGATGGGCTACGCGCTGGGCGCCGCCGTGGGGGCGAAGCTGGCCGCGCCGGAGCGCTTTACGGTGGCCGTCTGCGGCGACGGCGCCTTTCAGATGTCCATGATGGAGCTCGGCACGATATGCCAGCACGGGCTCGACGTCAAGCTCGTCGTGATGGTCAACGGGCGGCTCGGCTTGGTCGGCGAGATACAGATGAAGCAATACGGCGGCAATTTGACGGCGGTGGACCTGCGCGGCAGCCCGGATCCCGTGAGGCTCGCCGCCGCCTACGGCATAGACGGTGAGGCCGTCGCGCGCGAGGAAGACGCGGAAGCGGCCATAGGGCGTCTGCTTTCCGCGAAGGGGCCTTACCTTTTGGCCTGCGTGGTGGACGCCGGCGAGTCGTCGGTATAGCGCGCCGCGCGGGACGGGCGCCCGCAAACGCCCGCGATCCGCGGGGGCGAGGCCGGTCCCGCGCGGCGGCGGACGCGAATTTTCTCAAAACGGAGGGATGGGATGAAGCATACGATAGCGGTTCTGGTGGAAAACAAGGCGGGCGTGCTTTCCCGCATCACGGGGCTTTTCGCCCGCAGGGGCTTCAATATCGACAGCCTCGCCGTCGGCCCGACCGACGACCCCAAGATCTCGCGGGTCACGATTGTGGTGGACGGCGACGATTATACGGCGGAGCAGGTCACGAAGCAGCTCAACAAGCTCATAGACATTCTGAAGGTGCGGAATCTGCAAACCGCGGACATCATCAGGCGGGAGCTGCTGCTGATCAAGGTGAAGCTCTCCGAGAGCCAGCGCAGCGAGATCATCGACATCGCGAAGATCATGGACTGTGAGATCGTCGATATCTCGCATACCACGCTGACGCTGGAGCACAGCGACTGGCCCGAAAAGATAGATCTGCTCATAGACCTGCTCTCCAAATACCGCATCCTCGAGATCACGCGCACGGGCACCATCGCCCTGCAGCGCGGCGCCGACAGCGTGTAGGGCCCGCCGCCGGCTCGGGGCTCCCTCGCCCGCTACGGCCGGCTTCCCGCTGCGCGGCCTTCCGCGTTCTTCAAAAGCCGATATAGGCCGCCGCCGTCCCGTCGTCGACGGTGACGGAATAGCCGTGTCCCGGATCCGGCGTCCACTTGAACGGATTGTCGTGCACAGCCGGAAAGAAGCGGTCCATCAGCATGGAGATCACCCCGCCGTGACAGACCACAATGCTGTCAGGGGCCGCGCTTCCGTCCCGGTAGCGCGCGAGAAGCCGCGCCGCGCCCACCGCGACGCGCTGTCTGAACGCAAAAAAGCTCTCTCCGCCCGGCGCCGGCGTCGCCCCGTTCTTATCCGCGACCCAAGCCTTGTACGCTTCCGACCGGACAAGCTCCGCATAGGGCCGCATCTCGAAGATCCCGCAATCGAATTCCCGAAGTTCCTCTATGGGCGTATGCGCGCGCGGCCCGTATATGGCCTCCAGGCTTCCGATTGCGCGCAGCATGCCGCTCGAAAAAAGAGCGCAGCCGTCGGGATCGGGATAGATACCGGCGGCCGCGAGTTCCTTCAGCGCTTCCGCGCCCTCAGGCAGCAAGGGAATGTCACTCCTTCCGTAGAGCAGTTTATCTCTGGTGCCTTCCGTAACGCCGTGCCTGATCAGGTGGATGCGATTCCTCATTCATTCCCCGTTTCCGTCTTGGCCGTTTCCGATTTTTGCTCGTTTTTCAGGCCGTCGCTCAGGAATTTTTCCATCGTTTCCAGTCCGACCGCGCCGGAGATGCGCAGGCCGGCGAGCTTGTAGGTGGGAACCTCCTCCACGCCGGATTCAAAATACGCGTGCCGCAGCGCCTGCTGCTGCGCGTCGCTGTAACGCTCCTCCTTCATCAAACCGTTGAAGGCGTAAGCGTCCACGCCCACATCGCTCGCGATGTCCGTCAGCACGTCTATGTCGCCGATGTCGCGCCCCCGCTCGAAATGCGCGCGGAAAACCCGCACGTTGTAAGCCTGCACATCACCGCCGTGCGCGGCCACGAAATGCATGCCCTGAAACGCCTTGTCCGTGTAAGGCGCGGGCGAAAAGGGCCGGCGCAACGCAAGTCCCACCTTTTCCGCCTCCGACACGAGCGCGGGCGCCCAGAGCGCTCCCGTTTCGGGATCGGGCTTATGCTCCGATCTGGCCATGGGCTTCGGAAGCAGCTCAAAAGGATGCCAGACGATCTCGATCTCGGGAAAGGCCTTCGCCGCGGCTGTGAGCTGGCCTATGCCGAGGTAACAGAATGGACAGGTGTAATCAAAATAAACATGCAGCTTCATCATCGCAAACAATGCCTCCCCGCGCCTCTCTCCGCCAAATTGCCGTCATATTATCATTATAACAATGAATATGTGCGCTGTAAATTAATAATTTTCCTTTATGCCTTGGGCGGCGATCAAATTTACGAGCGAAAGCGTCCCCGCGATCAAAAATACGAATTCGGGGCCCCACCGGAACCAGACGAGGCCGCAGATATACGAGCCGACGATGGCCACAACGTGGTCGATGGCCATGCCGAGCGTCAGGGAAGGCGTCACATCCTCCGGCACGAGGGCTATGGAGCGCATGTATATGGAGCGCACCATCGAAAACTGCGCCGACATCCTGTCCACGATGTTCAGAAGGTATACGAGCATCATGCCGATGCCCGTCAGCACGACCGTGTTGGTGTTGACCCATTTGCTCAAGAAGCCGTAGGCGATGTACACGGCGATAAAGGCCAGCGCCTCCGCCGTCATGACCCTGCGAATGCCGAAACGATCAATCCACCTGCCCACGACCGGCATGAAGAATATGCCTATCAGGGAGCCGATTACGGCCAGTATCGAAATCGTGTCCGCTTTGAAATCCAGCAGATCGATCAGCACCCAAGGGCTGTAGACGAACATGATCTGCTTCCGGCCGCCGAACACGGCGCAGATCAGATAGTAGCGCAGATATTTCTTGCGGAATACGAATTTGGTCTGCTCGAAGGGTCCGTCGCTCAGTTCCTTGCCGATCCGGCGCTGCACGGCAAGCAGCACGCCCACGACGAAGAAACACGCGGCGCCGGCGAGGAATACCCACGCGGGGAGCTCGAAGTCGAACAAGCCGACGCGAAAGCCGACAAAGGTCAGGACGCCCGATATCATCAGGAAGGCCATGCGCACGCTGTTGATGCGCCCCATGACGCGGCCCATGTTCATCCGTTGCGCCAGCGAAAGCCCGATGCTGTCACCGAGCGGGATGAACATATGCACGCCCGTGGAAAAGACGAACAGGAATATCAGCATGATCGCGTAGCTCGGCCGCCAGATCCCCAGCACGAAGAGCCCCGCCGCGCTGAACAGCTGCGCCAGCACCGCGTTGCGCATGTTTCCGAGCGGCGACAGCCACGCCAGAAAAAGAAGCGACAGCACTCCCGGCAATTCGCGGGGCAATTCTATGAAGCCGCGCTGCGCGGCGTTGACGTCGTAGGCTTCTTTGAAATAATTTGCGAGTATCGAATCGCTGAAGCCCCCGGCAAGTCCCACGAAGGCGGTCGCAATCAGAAAGATCTTCAGAACGGCTTCCGGCTTGAGTTGCTGTTCTTTCGTTTTATTTTCCTCCAAAGTCACGTGCATATGAATAATCGGCCATGGAACGGCGTTCCGATGGCCAATTATCGATTTGCGCCGCAGCGGACAGAGCGCCGACGCGTTCCGCCGCGCCGCGGGGGTGTGGTATTCGGCCGAAGGCCGCGTGCCCTCGAAAACCGCTTATCCGTCGGCGTTGATCTTGGCGATCAGTTCCTCGATCACGCGGTCCGCATCCGCATACTCCACCTGGCAGGTCCCGACCTGACGATGCCCGCCGCCGCCGTATTTCAGCATCAGCGCGCCGACGTCGGTATTCGAACCGCGATTCAGTATGCTGTGCCCCACGGCGATGGGGCAATTCTGTTTGTTGCGACCGTCCACGATCCAAAGCGAGATATTCTGCTCCGGGTACAGGCTGTATATGAGAAAGCGGTTGCCCGTGTAGATGGTTTCGACGTTTCTGAGATCCGTTACGATGGCGTTCTTCCTGATCGTGGTATGGCGCGTCACCATCTCGCGAAAAAGGGCGTCCTGCTCAAAGTACAGAGCCGTGCGCTCTTGTACGTCCGGATTGGCCAGTATTTCCTCGATATCCTGTGAGGCGCAGGCGTCGATAAGATTTTCCATGAGCTCGTAGTTGCTGATGCGAAAATTGCGAAAACGCCCGAGGCCCGTGCGCGGATCCATGACGAAGCCGAGCAGTATCCAGCCGCTCGGATTCAAGATTTCATCCTTCGTCAACTTGGCGGAGTCGACCTTGTCAACCGCCGCCACCATCTTCGAGAAATGCTTGAGCTTCGCATCTCCGTCGTAATAATCGAATATGACGCGCGCCGCGCTGTCCGCCGCGCGGCTGGCGCCCTCGAACGAAATATCCGAGGCCAGCCGCTCGGTTTCGCTCGAATGGTGGTCGAACCACAGCTTCGCGCCCTTAACATAGGGAACATTTGCCAGTACGTCGTTCTCCGTGACATCGACGATACCGTCCTGCAAATCCTTGGGATGAACGAATTTCCAGTGATCGATGACTTTCAGATTCTTGAGAAGCGCGGCGCAGGCAAGGCCGTCAAAATCGGAGCGGGTAAGTAAGCGCATGGGAAAACCTCCTGTCTGTATAATAGTGTATCGAATCGTTCAATGTGCCGCAATTGTTTTTGAAATGGTTGTCACGTCAGAATATTGCAATGAAATAATATTAGCACATCATTCGCGGAAATACAAGAGCTTTCCGGTTGTTGCGCACGGCCGGCGGGGATTTTTTGTTACAGTCCGGAGGCAGTCGGCCTTGAGCTTGGTAATCCTCTCCGCTCTTCGCAACGCCGCAAGGGGCGCGGCGTCATTCGCTGTAATATCGCTGCCTGCGGCTCTTGGGCTTGTCCGGTATCGTCATTTTCAGTCTGCCGTCCGCGAGCAGCGGCCTTACGAATATCTTCATCGCGTAATACTGCGTCTTTCCGAGAAAGCGCGCGATTTCGCTTCTCGTCCTCGGCCGCAGGCAGAAGCGCACAATATCCGCCGATTCGCGGAACAGGGCCTCGCGTTCGCACAAGGCTTCCTCCTCCGCCCGCTCCCGCGCGGGGGGCACAGGCGCCGGACGGAGGATCGAGGTGCCGTATCGCCGCGTCGTTTCCGCCACTCGATTGTACGCGGGCACCTCGGCACCCGGGTCCGCGTCCCGCATGTCGCGCGTATCGCGGCCGTATTCGTCCTCCCGCAGGACGCTCGGGCGATACGCTTCCTCGTGGCGATAATAATACGCCGCGGATTCGTTTCCTTCCGATACGATATTCGCGGATCGGAGGGCCTGCGAGGCGGGCATCGCCCAATTGTACGACACCGGCGGGGCGGGATAATCGTTTTTCAGCGTAACCGCAAAATTTCCGCGCCTGTTCTCGAAAACGGGTTCGGGCAGTCCGTGCCGCGCCATCTCCGCCCGTATCGTCGGGATTCCGGAATAGCGGTTCTCCGCGATTTTCATCACCTCCAGGATATTGGCCAGCGTTTGGTTCCGCGTGTCCGCGTGGACGTTGCCGAGGCTGTCTACCGTCAGCCTTCCGTACAGGCCGCCTTCGTTCCGAATTTCCAAGCGGTCGTTGAACATCAAAATCCGCACCGGCGTCCCCTCCGTATGAATGCTGTAATCTCTGTGCATCAAGGCATTCAACACGGCCTCTCTGACCGCGGCGACGGGGTATTCCGTCTTGTCCGCCCGTTTTCCGTTTGCATCGATGATCGTTTTCACGCGCATATTTCGCTCCACAAAGAGCATGGCGTCGTCCAGCATTTCCCCGATGGCGCCTTCAATGCGGCTGTTGTCCGTAAAGCGCTCGTGGTCCGGGCCCGTATCCCCCATCTTCAGGCCGGGAACGACCACCGCCGTAACGCAAAGCTGCGGAAAAGCCGCCTGCGGATATCTCGAAAAGCAAAGTATGCCCGCCAGCGTGGGCTTCCCGTCCCGAATAACGCCCATCAGCCGGAGCGCCTCATCATCCGAGAGCTTGGCCGCGTTTTTTTTGTTCTTTCTCAAGGCGGCGAGGTATTGCGATAGCAATTCATCATCCAGCTGGGACGGATCGGCGGGATCCGCAGGGCGCAGGTCGTCCCGCACCCGGCGACGGTACGCGTCAAAGCTGTAAATCTCATAGTCGCTCATGGCTTCGTCCGCTTCGCCGATGCGGACAAAAGAGCCTTTGATCCGGCCCACGCCTTTGTAATAAACAGGGCGTTCCGTAACATCCACGCCGGGGATTTCGGCCGAAACCACGGTTTTGCCGTCCGCATCGCATACCGTAAACAAAGGGCGCACGGCGGGCTGCATCTGCTTGCACTGCTCCGCGACTCTGTGCTGCAAATCCTGCGAATCGTATACGCCCACCGTTTCAAAGCCCGCGCGTTCATCCAGTCCGAACAAAATCACACCGCCGGCGTCTTGATTGGAAAAAGCGGAAAGCGTATCGTACAGCTTGGACGGGCAGCCTTGATGCGCCGCCTTGATTTCTATGGTTTGCGTTTCGCAGCGTCGCGTTTGAACCGTATGAATCATCCGATGCAATTCTGCCTCTTCCATAGCGTTTCCTCCCGTATTTGCGGCTTGTGCGGCGGCGCGCGCCCCCGCCTTATGGAACGGCGAACGGACGGCGAAGCGGTTTCTCACAATCCGACAGCCGTATTCTCGTGTCTATTGTAACACGTTATTTTGCTTATTTCAAGGCAAAAGCAAAACTTTTTTCATTTAAACAAAAAAGGCATGTTTTTTTGTTTATATTTTGTTTTAAGTTTGTTTATCGTATATTTTCGATTCTTGCGTCCCGCGTATGCCGCGCGCGGCGCGGCGTCCGCCCGCATTGTCGTTTTGCGCTATTCTCGTGTGTCCCGGCCGCGCAAGCCCCGTTTTTGCATCTTTTCGCGCAAGCTTGCGAGCATTTTGATGATCGGCGCGATTTCGCTTCGCTTTTCGGAGAGTGTATAAATCTCCAGACGGTTTACGTCGCCGCGCAGCATGTTGGCTTGCTCTGCCGTGATCTTGCCTCTTTCCAGGAATTGGTGTATCACGCGTCGTTCGACATAGAATCCGTTGATCAGCTCGTCTTCGTAGCCCGGTTGCAGGCGCTCGCGAAGCGCCCGGCCGAACATGCCGTTCTCTGTTTCGGCAGCCTTGGAACGCCTCTCGTGCAGGGTTCTGTCCGCCAATCTTTCGGGCAGATCCGCCCGACCCGCGCGCAAGGCCTTCGTGAGCAGAGCGGCGTTTTTCGTGAGTTGTTCGTGTACGGCGAGGCGGTGCCGCGCATCTTCGAGCAGTCTGCGCATACGCTTATCGCCGCCGAAGAAGCGCGAGAAGAGGAAAGAAAGCACGGCGCGCACAGCCGGCTCGCGAAGTCTGTCGCTGTAGATGAAAAACAGCAGATCGCGGACATCGCGGCAAAGTATGTCGTCGATCTCGCCTTTTTTCCGACCTTCTTCCAGAAGCTCGATTTCCGTTCGATACATAAAACGCCACAGGGATCGCACGGCTTTTTTTTCGCGCCTGTCATACTCCGCGTCCTCTATGCCTCTGATGCGTTCTTTGTAATTCTTGACGACGGCGCGGGCGGCGGCGCTTTTGGCGCCGCCGGCTTTGCCGTGAAACTGTTCCTTGAGCTGAACGATCACCTCTCGCAGCAGGGCGATCCGCATGTCGCTCTCGGAATTGTCCCGCTTGACCGAATCGGCGATGATCGGCAGCAAAATCAGCGCCACGAGCAACGAAAGGATGATTGCGCCGGCCGTGATGAAGAGCAGGAGCGATCTGTAGGGAAAATAGAGGCCGTTTCCGTAGGATAGGGGCAGGGCGAAGGCGGTTGCGAGGCTGACGGCGCCTTTGACGCCGGACAGTGTCAGCAGCAGCGTGTTTTTCAGCTTCACGCGAATCGTGTCCCCAACGACGTCAATCGCAAAGACGGCGAGGCTGAAAAAACGAACCGCGAGCAGGATCAGCGTGACGAGCGCGGCGCACAGCAGCAAGAAGAAATGCGTATAGGCCGGATCGCTCCAAACCTCCGCAAAGATGCCGGGCAATTGCAGACCCAGCAGCAGGAATACGAGCGAGTTCAGCGTGAATGTGATCATATCCCACGTGACGCTCTTGGCGATGCCGAATTCCGCTTCCGAAAGGTCCGCTTTCCGAAGGGGCGGCGTCTGCCGCGCGCCGGCGACCACCGCAGCCAGCACGCCGGACATTCCGAACTCTTCCGCAAACATGTAGCAGAGAAAGGGCATCATGATCTCTATGAGCATATACGCGCCCGTGCTGCGCACGGAAAGCCTCTTCAGCACATCGACGGCCCACCGCTCGACGGAGGAAAGGACGAAGCCGACCAGCACGCCGCCCAAGGAGGCGAGCAACAGGTCCTTGAAGGCCATGTAGAGGGAAAAACCGCCCGTGAGCAGGGCGGCCACGGCAAAGCGAAACGCGATAAGCCCGGACGCGTCGTTGATCAAGCCCTCGCCCTTCAACACGTTCTTCAGGTTTTCATGGATCTTGATGCGCGAGGACAGGGAGAACACCGCGACCGCGTCCGTGGGACCGAGTATCGCCCCGAGCGCAAAGCAGGCCGCCGCCGGTATGCCGGGGATCAGGAGGTTTACCGCGCCACCGACCGCAAACACGGTGATGAACACGAGGATGAAGGCCATCAGGAACACCGTCTTGCGAAGCGCCCACAGCGAATGGATGTCGGCCTCGTCCGCCTCGCGGAAGAGCAGCGGCGCGATCACGAGGATCATGAACAGCTCCGGCTCCAAATAGAGCTTGAATTCCGGCATGAGCAGGGCCATCAAGCAGCCGAAGATGATCTGTATCAGGGTCAGCGGAAGCATGGGGAAGAGGCTCCCCAGTATATTCGACAGGACAATCGCGAACAGAACGCCTATGATTACAGCGGTGATCTCCATCGCCGGCCTCGCTCCTTTCCGATCCAAGCGCGCACGACAATTCGCGCAATAATATGGTTTTTAGAGGTCCCCCGCACACAAAAACGCCCTCGGCGCGGTTCCGTCAAAGGCCGAGCGCTTCCCCCGCGCGATAAGAGCTCCTGACGAAGGGCGCCGAAACGACGAAGGCGAATCCGATCTCCCGCGCCATCCGCCCGTATGCGTCAAAGCCCTCCGGCGAAATATACTCGACGACCTCAAGGTGTTTTTTGGAAGGGGCGAGATACTGCCCGATGGTCAGAAATTCGCAGCCGACGCGGAACAGGTCGCGCAGCAGGACGGACACCTGCGCTTCCGTTTCTCCGAGGCCGAGCATGATGCCGCTCTTTCTGCGGACGGACGGCGCAAAGGCGGCAATCGCCTCGATTACCCGAAGGGAGCGGTCGTAGACCGCTTCCGGGCGCACCTTCCCGTACAATTCCGCGACTGTTTCCATGTTGTGGCTGATCACATCGGCGCCGGCCTCGGCCACCGTTCGGAGCGCTTGCTCGCTGCCGCCGAAATCCGGAATCAACACCTCGATGGCGGTGTGCGGACTTTGCCGGCGCGTTTGCGCGATGACGTCCGCGAAGTGCGCCGCGCCGCCGTCGGGCAGATCGTCCCGCGTGACCGATGTGATGACGGCGTACTTCAGACCGAGGCGCGCGACGGCCGCGCCGACGCGCGCGGGTTCGTCCGCATCAACCGCTTCGGGCGGCGCGTTTGTCACATTGCAAAACCGACAGTTGCGCGTGCAGTGGACGCCGAGGATCATGAAGGTCGCCGTTTTTTTCGAGAAGCATTCGATATGGTTGGGACAATCGGCCTCGCGGCATACGGTGTTGAGCCGCAAATCCTCAAGCAGCGCCGCCGTCGCCTCGCCGGCCGGGCTTACGCCGTAGGTTCTGCGAATCCAATCGGGTTTTTTTGTGCCGTGCGTCATCGTTCAAAGTCCGTCCTTTCGGGAAAAAGCTTCGTCCGCCGGCGTCCGCTCACGCGAAAATGCAGTCCATCAGGTTTTGCTTCGTCAAGCCCCCGAGATAACGCGGCAGATCGTCCTCCACCGGGTCGAGGACCCGGGAAAGCGCGTCCGCGTTCAATCCGCAGCCCTCGATGCTTTTTTCCAGCTCCCTTATGGGCAAAAGCCCCAAGAAATCCCCTCGGATGCGGCAGTCGTGAACAAGGCCCCGTTTGACGGCAAGGAATACCTCGAGCTTGCCGCCCGGGTAGCGCTTGGCGTTTTGGAAGGAATAGGGCGGCGCCTTGTCCCAAGTCCACTCCCGGGTGCCGTAAGTCCTGTCCCGGATGGCGTGTACGGCTTCCGTATCTTGCCGCGTCAGCGTGTACGCCCGTATCTCGTTCGCGGCAAAGAGGCGTTCCTTCAGCGCCGCCTTGAAATCCTCGAAGCTCGGGTTTTCCGCCATGAATTCCTTCAGATTCGCGACGCGGCTCCGCACGGAGCGTATCGCCTTGCCCCGTATCTTTTCCGGGTCTGCGCGGAGGACCCGCGCAAGAAGGTCGAGGTCCGCGTCGTACAGGAGGGAACCGTGGCTGCATATGCGCCCGCCTTTGATGTATTGCGCCAGGCCGGACACTTTTTTGCCGTTCGCCAGTATATCGTTTCGCCCTTCCAAGCCGGCGGGGACGCCCATATCCGCCAGCGCGTCCACGATGGGGCCGGCCACCCGCCGCCGGATGATCTCCCGCGTGTCGGTCGTGCCGGTCCACGGCAGTATGACGGTGTAAAGCAGGGTTTTCGGATCCGTGAATATGGTCCCTCCGCCGCTGCGCCGCCTGACGACGCGGATGTCGTTTTCCCTGACGACGATTTCATCTATTTCCGCCTGTGTCACCTGATTGCTTCCGATCATGACCGTCTTGGCCGTCTGCCAGAGCATCAGGATCGCCTCGTCGGACTTCGCGCGTTCCATCAGATATTCCTCGACGGAAAAGTGAAAGGCCGCGTCGTTTGATTGTGGTTCGATATAGATCATAATGCACCGTAGCCTCGCAAGTCTGTCGTAATCAGGACCCCCGGGCGATTTTTGCCGGGATATCCGCTCTATAAGTATAACATCGCACACCCGAAAATAAAAATGCTTTTTTGCGTGTCGTGCGCTGTTGTGACAATGATATTTTTTCAAATGCGGATCCTTGATTGTATCGCATATACTCACGCAATGTGTTATCAGTCTATACGTAACCGCTTTTCTTTCCCGGCGTATTGGGTTTGGGAGATCCCCGCAAATGACACGTATGGAATTTCATTGAGCAATCTCTTGGGCGACATGGCATTGCGAAGATTCGGCAAATCCGTAACGAATCCTAAGTCGCCTGTTCTATAATAGGCATGTCTTCGTTTCGAATACAGTCCGACGGGAAGGAATAGTACAGGGCAGAC